>DASVTM010000507.1:0-10278 GCA_036387575.1 Brevundimonas sp. | reverse complement strand
ATGAACCAGACGGGCGGACGATCGGTCTTCTCGCCGGAAAGAACTTGAAGGAGTGCGGGCTGGACCGGAGACGTTGTCATGACGCTGGTCCTACGAGGAGCCTGCGGTTCCCTCAAGCCCCCGGTTTGTCCAATGACGCACCGTCCCTCCTCTTAATCTGATCAAGAATTAAAAAGGATTGGAAGAAGGAGGTAGGGCGCGGGACGGCGGGGATCGTTTGGCAGTCGTGCCGTGAACGGAAACCGAACATCCACGGACGGCCATCGCTGATCTGACATGCAGGACGGGCCTGTAGAAACCGGGGATAATCCTTAACGAAGCCTTAACAGCCGGGCCTCGCAGCCGATCGATGACACGCGTCAGATGGGCGCCGTTTACCTTTTGTTAAGATTGTCCACTGCCAGGACGCAGGGTCCCACCGGCCCTTGGAACAATCGACACCGACAGATCCAAACCCTCCCCGCTCTCCCCGCTCGCGCCGGGCGGAGGGCGCGGCTATAGAGATCGGCGCCCAGACCGCCGGTCTCGGCGCCCAGCAAGGGAACTGGGTTTCCACAGGAATCCATCGATGAGTCCCAGCGCATGACACCCTTCTCCCCCACCGGAAAACCAGTTGGACCGGCCAAATCCGGCCCATTGCGCCTGGCGACCTATTTCCATGTGCATCTGGTTTCCGATTCGACGGGGGAAACCCTCAACGCGATGGCCAAGGCAGTAACTGCCCGGTTCGAGGGCGTGATCCCGATCGAGCACATCTATTCGCTGGTCCGATCCGAAAAGCAGATGCAGCGGGTGCTGGAGGAAATCACCACGGCGCCGGGCGTGGTCTTGCACACCCTGGTCGACCGGGATCTCCGCGCTCAGCTCGAAGAAGGTTGCCGGGCCATCGACACACCCCAGATCGGCGCGCTGGATCCTCTGGTGGGCGCCCTGTCGCGATATCTGGGCGCGGCGCTGTCGACGCGGGTCGGCGCCCAGCACGCGCTCGACCACGAATACTTCAATCGCATCAGCGCGCTCGACTACGCCATGGCTCACGACGACGGTCAGGGCACTTCCGAACAGCTTGAGGGCGCCGACGTCGTCCTGTGCGGGGTTTCGCGCACCTCCAAGACCCCGACCTGCATCTATCTGGCGCACCGCGGCATCCGCGCCGCCAATGTGCCGCTGGTGCCGGGTCAGGAGGACGGCGAACGGCTGGTGGGGCTCAAGAACCCGCTGGTCATCGGGCTGACCGTTTCTCCGGACCGTCTGGTGCAGATCCGGCGCAACCGGCTGGAAGGCCTCAATGCCGACTATAGCTCGGACTATGTGGATCATGATCTGGTGCGCGACGAGACGGTCAAGGCGCGTCGGGCGTTCGAGCGGCGAGGCTGGCCGACTATCGACGTGACCCGCCGTTCGGTCGAGGAAACGGCTGCCGCCATCGTCAACCTGCTGAGCGAAAAGCGCAGCCGTCGGCTGGGAGTGGCCTGGTGAGTGAGCACAGAGAAGAGAGGCTGATCCTGGCCTCGCGCAGCGCTGCCCGTCGGGCGATGCTGACCGACGCCGGTGTGAGCTTTGGGCTCGAGGACGCGGGGGTGGACGAGGACGCGATCAAGGCGGCGATGGCCGACGCCAGTCCTGAAGCGCTCGCAATCGAACTGGCCTGCGCCAAGGCTTTGGCGGTGTCGCGGCGTGATCCGGACGTGTGGGTTCTGGGCGCAGACCAGACCCTGGCCTTCGATGGGGGTCTGATCTCCAAGGCGAAATCGCTCGAAGAGGCCCGGACTCGGCTGAAATCCATGCGCGGTCGCTCGCACCAACTGCATTCCGGCGCCGCCTTGGCGACGAAGGGCCAGATCGTCTGGTCCGGGGTAGACACCGTGCAGATGAAGATGCGCGATTTCTCCGACGCCTTCCTCGATGGGTATCTGGCCGCGGAAGGGAATGAAGTTCTCGCCTGCGTCGGCTCATACCGGCTGGAAGGCCTGGGCTCGCAGTTGTTCGAGGCGGTCGATGGCGACTATTTCACCGTCCTCGGCCTGCCCCTGTGGCCGGTGCTGGCGGAACTGAGGCGCGCGGGAGTGATCAAGACGTGAACCGACACAACATCACTGGCGGCGCCACGCTTGCTGGCATCGTCGGCCAGCCCGTCGCTCATTCACTCAGTCCCGCCATCCACAACGCCTGGCTAGCCGAGGCCGAGATCGACGGCGCTTACGTGGGGTTCGGCCCGGCGGACGAGGCGGCCTTCTATGTGCTGTTCGCCGCGGGCAAGGCCGGGCTGATCCGGGGCTTCAACGTCACGGCTCCGTTCAAAGGACAAGCCCTCGCACTCGCCGACACCGCGACCGACACGGCGCGGCTGTGCGGATCGGCCAATACGGTCGTGTTCGAGAACGGCAAGGCGCACGCCGACAGTTTCGACGGGCAGGGTCTGATGGAGGCCCTGCACGAACAGGCTCCCGCACTCAGCGTCGTCGGAAAGCCGGTCGTGGTGCTGGGCGCAGGCGGTGCGGCCCGGGCCGGGGCCGCCGCCCTGTCAACAGCCGGGGCTGAGGTGCGAATTCTCAATCGGACGAGCGAACGGGCCGAGATACTGGCCGCGCACCTTGGCGATCTCGTTACGGTCGCCGACGGACCAGAGGAGGCGTTTCCCGGCGCGGTTCTGGTGGTCAACGCCCTGAGCGCGCCGCCAGCTTTCGACATGGATTTTCTGCCACCCGGCATCGTCCTGATGGACATGAGCTACAAGCCAGTGATCACGCCCTTCCTCGCGGCGGGCCGGGCGCGGGGGCTGACGGTTGTGGATGGCTTGGCCATGCTGGTCGGTCAGGCGCGACCGTCATTCGAAGCGTTGTTTGGGCAGGCTCCGCCGAAACTGGATGTGCGCGCCGTGGCCCTGAACTCCCTCCGCAAGCGTGGCGAGGCCTGATGATCCTGCTCGGCCTCACCGGCTCGATCGGCATGGGCAAATCGACGACGGCCGGGATGTTCGCTGACGAAGGCGCAGTGGTCTGGAACGCCGACGACGCGGTGCACCAGCTCTATTCTGTAGGCGGAGCGGCGGTCGAACCGGTGGGCGAGGCGTTTCCCGGCGTCGTCGTGGACGGCGCTGTGGATCGGGCGCGGCTGGCCGACGCGCTGGGTCGGGACGATGCGGCGTTCAAACGGCTTGAGGCCATCGTCCACCCGCTGGTTGCTGCAGGCCGCGCCGGTGAGTTGGCCGAGGCCGCCGAACGCGGCGTGAAACTGGCGGTGCTGGATATTCCTCTGCTGTTTGAGGGCGGCGGCCAGACCGCCTTTCACGCTGTAGTCGTGGTCACTGCCGACGCGCAGACGCAGGCGCAGCGGGTATTGGCGCGGCCCGGGATGACCCGCGAACGGTTCGAAGCCATTCTCGAACGGCAAATGCCGGACGCGGAAAAGCGCCGGCGGGCCGACTTCATCGTCGAGACCGGTCGCGGGCTGGAAGTCGCTCGGGACCAGGTGCGCGCAATCGTGGCCACCGTGCTCGATCCCGACTGGATTTCTCCCCATCGCTGAACCGTGCTGACCTCGGCGACTCTTTCGCCGAGGCTCGAAACACCCCATTAAGGGCCCATGGCCCGCGAAATCGTACTCGACACCGAAACCACGGGTTTCGACCCTCGCACGGGCGACAGGTTGATCGAGGTCGGCTGTATCGAGATCCACGACCTGCTACCGACGGGCCGAACGTTCCACCGCTACTGCAATCCCGAACGCCTGATCCCCGAGGACGCCATCCGGGTCCACGGCATCACCGACGACAAGGTCAAGGACGCCCCGAAATTCTCGGCAATTGTCGCGGACCTGATGGATTTCATCGGCGACGCTCCGGTGATCGCTCACAACGCCCAGTTCGACAGGAACTTCATCGATCACGAATGCGGGCGTTGCGGTCAGAAACTGCTGCACGAGACCCGCTGGATCGACACGCTGCAACTGGCCCAGAAGCGCTGGCCGGGCATGCCGAACTCGCTGGACGCCCTTTGTAAACGCTACAAAGTCAGCCTCGCCGACCGCTCGTTCCACGGCGCCCTGATCGATGCCCGCCTGTTGGCCGAGGTTTATCTCGAGCTGCGCGGCGGCAAGGAGCGGGTTCTCGACCTGACCAGCCGCCGGGGCGCGGAACAGGCCGCCGCCTTTGCTGCAGCCGGTGGTCATGGCCTGCGTCCTCGGCCCTTGGGTCTGCGTTCCACAGACGAGGAACACGACCGGCATCTCGCCTTTCTGACTGCGACGCTGAAGGATCGTTCGCTGTGGCAGGCTTATGGCCTGACCACTGAACCGGACATGGAAAAGGCGTCCGCCGGCTGACGGACGCCTTTCAAGGTTCGGGCCTCTAAAGCTTAGGCTTGACCGGTACCGGCATCCGAATTGGCGGCCAGTTGCTGCTGGCGAGCCATGTAGATGGCCACGAAGTCGATCGGGTCCATCATGAAGGGCGGGTAGAAGCCGCCGTCCGCCGTGGCGCGGGCGATGATCTCGCGGGCGAACGGGAACAGGTAGCGCGGGCATTCGATCAGCAGCAGCGGCTCGATGTCGGCTGGAGCGACGTTGTTCAGCTGGAACAGGCCGCCGTACAGCAGTTCGATATGGAACACCGTCATGGCGTCCGTGGTGGCCTTGACCGAGAGCTTCATGTCGACCTCGAACAGGCCATCGGGACGACCCTGTGCGTTCAGTTCGACGCCGAGGTCGATGGCGGGCTTGCCCTCGATACGCAGGCTGTCAGGGGCCTTGGGGTTCTCGAAGGATAGGTCGCGGACGAATTGCGCCAGGATGCGGAAGCCACCGTTGGGCGGGGTTCCGTCCTGGGCCTGGGCGGCGTCGGCGGGGTTGGTCGAAACATCGGTCATGGGCGAAGGGCCGTGAATGGAGTGAAACCGGAGGTCTGTCGCGACCCGGTGAAGGCGCGCGACTAACACGCCGAACGGGCGTGCGGCAACGGCGCGCGCCTGTCAGGGCATGTCACCGGGTGCGTCTCGCCTTGCGCCTCCCTATATGAGACCCTAATCGTTCATCGCGCGTTCCGGTCCCGTGGTCCGGTGAGGCGCGGCGCCATTCCCAGGATATCATCTTGCCGGTCCAGTTTCAGATCTTGATCTTCGCGGGTATAGCCGCCTTCGTGCTGTTCCAGCTCTATAATGTGCTGGGCAAGCGGGTCGGTCGCCAGCCGCAGGATGACGCCCGCGCGCCAGCCCTGCCTTCGGCCGACACGACAGCCCCGGTTCGTCCGGCGCTGGATTCCATCACCATGGCCGCCATCTCGGGCCTGCGCGCCCGCGATCCGCAGTTCGATCCGCAGAAATTCCTCGACGGTTCGCGTCAGGCCTATGAGACGATCGTGCGCGGCTATTCCTCGGGCGACCGGGCCGCGCTGAAGCCCTTGCTGGCTCCGGCCGTGATGGAGTCCTTCGAGACCGGCATCGTCGCCCGCGAAACCCGTGGCGAGACTGAGCAGGTCGAATTCCTGCACGCCCCCCGCGCCGATCTGGAAAGCGCCACCGTCGAAGGCGACAAGGCCATCGCCAAGGTTCGCTTCCTGGCGGAAATTCGCAGCAAGATCCTTCTGCCCGAAGGCGAGGCTACACCCGGTGCGCCTGCCGAGCCGCGCATCGAGGACCGTCGCACCGCTGAACACTGGACGTTCGAGCGCACGCTGGGCGCCTCCGATCCCAACTGGGTCCTGGCCCGGGTCGAGCCGGCCAACGCCTGATGTTCTGGCGGCAGCGGTTGGCGAGGGTCGGCTTGCGCTTTCTTTCGCCCGCAGCTCTTTCGTTGGTGCTGGCCGGCTGCGTCAGCACGGCGCCCGCTGTGCCGAACCTCCCGCCGATCGTGTCGCCCGGCGCTGATAGCGGGTCCAATACTGGACCGAGGCCGTATCCGGTTCCCTCCTCCCCCGGTTCCGCAGCCGCCAGCAGCCCGACACGGCTGGCCGGTTGGGACGGCGAGGATTTCGTCGCGGCCTTTAACGCCTACCTCCGGGGCTGCGCGGTAAGCCGTGACCCGGCCAGCGCTCGTCAATGCGCTCGGGCGCTCGATCTCCAGCGCACCTCGCGGCCCGTCACGCCATCCCTCGCCCGCACCTTCTTCGAGACCGGGTTCAGCATCGTTGCGGCGCAAACTCCGGACGGGCGGGATGGTCTTCTGACCAGCTATTTCGCCCCCGAATATTCAGCCAGCCACGTCCGGACGGACGAGTTCGACATGCCGGTGCTGGCGCGCCCGCTTGATCTGGAGCGCACGTCCGGAGGCGTGGTCCAGCGTCGCTTGGACGGCTCGACGGGTCCCTATGCCGACCGCGCCGCCATCGAGGCTGCAGCGGCGGCGGGTTCGCCGTCTGCGCCGGTGCTGGGCTGGATGCGGGCCGAAGACCTGTTCTTCCTGCAGATCCAGGGCTCGGGCTATCTGACATTCGAGGACGGCAGCCTGTCGCGCGCCGCCTACGCCGCCGACAACGGCCTGAAATTCGTCGGCATCGCCCGACCGATGGAACAGCAGGGTTTGCTGCCGCGCAACGGCACCTCCGGCGAGGCGATCCGGACCTGGCTCGCTGCGCATAGAGGCCGCGAGGCGCGATCGATCACCGCCCTGAACCCGCGCTACATCTTCTTCGACCTGCAGCCGGACGACGGCGGCAACCCAGCCGGAGCGGCGGGCGTGCCCCTGCCCCCTCGACGCGCGATCGCGGTCGACCCCGCCAGCTGGACCTATGGCGATCTGGTCTGGATCGACGCCGACGGCGGAAATCTGGCCGGCGCCCATACCTCCTATCGCGGACTCGTCATGGCGCTGGATACCGGGTCGGCCATCCGGGGACCCGTCCGGGCCGATTTCTACATGGGCCGTGGCCAGAGGGCGGGCGCCGAAGCTGGGACAGTTCGGCATCCTCTGCGGATGTGGCGGCTGGTTCCCAAACCCTGAGTCCTGGCCCTGACCCTCAACGGTTCATTTCTGGGCTCACGCAGATATGAGCGGCGGTCGGGAGGATCCATCGCTACGGTTCGCCGCATGAAGTTCAGAGGATGGATCATCGGCGCGGCGGTGCTGGTTGCGGGGACGACGACCATGGGGTCCTCGGCCCAGCCTGCGGCGTCGCGCGCAGCCGCTCCCGTTCGGCGCGCCGTCCCAACCGAACCCGTCGTGGTTGAACTGTTCACCGCACAGGGCTGCCCCGGATGCCCGGACGCCAATCAGGTGGTCGAGACCATCGCCGAGGAGCCGGGCGTGATCGCCCTGACCTACGCCGTGGGTTACTGGGACTACATGGGCTGGCCCGACACCTTCGCCAAACCGCAGTTCGCTCAACGCCAGCGCGCCTACCAGACGGCGATGCGGCTGCGCGGCGTCTATACGCCACAGGTGATCATCGACGGTCGTCGTCAGGTGTCGGGCGCCGAGGCTCCAGCCGTACAGACCGCCGTAGATGAAGAGGCTGCGCGTCGTGACTTTCCGCCGCAGATCGAGTTCCGTGAGAGCGGTGATCGCGTCGGTGTCGGATCGGGCCGGCCTCCCGCAGGCGGGGCCGAGGTCTGGGCGGTGATCTACAAGCCGGGCGCGCAGATGGTGACCGTTAACGGCGGCGACAATCGCGGTCGGGTCGTGCGCCACGTCAACGTCGTCCGAGACTTGCGCAAGCTCGGCGACTGGACCGGGCGTCCGGTGCTCTACGCCTTGCCGGCGCACCGTGAAGCCGACGAGGCCGTCGCGATCATGGTTCAGGCCAAGAGGGACCGCCGCATCCTCAACGCCGCCACGCTCTAAGCGTCAGGCGCCCGCCTTGACGGCGAAACTCCATGCCGCCGCTGACAGGGCAGGGACCTGCGCCGCCATGGTCCGGGCGTGGGCGCTGGCGGCGGTGCCGTCGCGGACGCGGCCTGCAATGCCCTGACAGATCGCGGCCAGCCGGAACAGATTGTAGGCCATCATCCAGTCGAGGTTCCCCGGCTTGGCGATGCCCGCCTTGGCCGCATAGCGTTCGGCCGTCTCGTCCATTGAGGGGATGCCTAGCGACTCCAGATCGAGACCGCCGATGCCGTTCCGCACCGTCGAGGGCAGGACCCAGCCGATCAGCAGATAGGAGAAATCCGCCATCGGATCGCCGAGCGTCGACAACTCCCAGTCCAGCACGGCCTTAACCCGGGGCTGTTCCTCCTCCATGATCAGGTTGTCGAGACGGAAGTCGCCGTGGACGATCCGCGTCGGCCCTTCCGGCGGCAGGGTGGAGGGCAGGAAGGCGATCAGCCGGTCCATGGCCGGGATCGGGTCGATCTCCGAGGCGCGATACTGCTTGGTCCAGCGCCCGACCTGCCGTTCGAAATAGTTGCCAGGCTTGCCGTAGTCGCCGAGGCCTATGGCTGACGGATCGAAAGCATGCAGGGCGGCGAGTGCATCGGTCTGGGCCTCATAGATGGCGCGGCGCTCCGAAGGGTCCATGCCGGGCAGCTTCAGGTCCCACAGGATCCGGCCTTCGACCTTGTCCATGACGTAGAACATCGAGCCGATCACGGCATCGTCCGTACACAGAGCATAGGGTCTGGCGACTGGATAATCCTGTTTCGACAGAGCCGAGATCACCGTGAACTCGCGATCCACGGCGTGCGCCGAGGGCAGCAGCACACCGGGCGGCTTGCGACGCAAGACATAGGATTTGCCCGGCGTGACCAGTTCATAGGTCGGGTTCGACTGGCCGCCCTTGAACTGGCGGATCGTCAGCGGACCTTCGAAACCGTCCACATTAGCCGCCAGCCACTCGCCCAGTTTCGCCTCGTCGAGGGCATAACGGGGGTCGACCTCGCGCGTGCCGGAGAAGGCGGATTGTGGGTCTTCGATCGCCGGGCTGGTCATGCGGTCCTCGGTGTTTCCGTTGCGGCGCCCTTTGCGGGCGCTCTTCTGGCTCAGTCGGCGGCGATGATGGCGGCCTGAACGGCTTTGCGCCAGCCCTTCAAAAGACGTTCGCGTTCGCTCTCCGCCATGCGCGGTTTCCAGACGGCCGGCGCGTCCGTGGTGCGAACCTTGAGGTCCTCGATCAGCCCGACACCCAAGGCCGCCAGCTTGGCCGCGCCCAGCGCCGTCATTTCCTGAAAGGCGGGCCGCTCGACCGTGACATCGCAGATGTCGGCGACAAACTGCATGGCGAAGGCGTTGGCCGTCACCCCGCCGTCGACCTTGAGCACCAACAGGCGCGGCGCGCCGTCCGTGGCCAGCGCATCCAGCAAATCCCGCGTTTGATAGGCGAGGGCTTCCAGTGCGGCCCGGACGAAATGGGCGGGCTTTGAATCCCGGGTCAGGCCGATGACGGCGCCGCGTGCGTCGGGCTTCCACCAGGGCGCGCCCAGACCGGTGAAGCCGGGCACCAGATACACCCCGCCATTGTCCGTCAGTCCCTGAGCCAAGGCCTCGGAGTGCCGTGACTCCGAGATCATACCGACGCCATCCCGCAGCCACTGAATGGCCGATCCCGCCGAAAAGATCGAACCCTCCAGCGCATACGCCACGGTGGGGGCCACGGTCTCACCGACCTGATAACCGAGCGTGCCCAGCAGGCGGCTTGATGAGCCGACCGGTTCATCCCCGACGTTGGCGACGAGGAAGGCGCCGGTGCCATAGGTGATCTTCGCATCTCCGGGTTCCAGCGCACCGTGTCCGACGAGCGCCGACTGCTGATCGCCAGCCGAACCCGCGATCGGCAGGGCGCGACCGAACAGGGCCGGGTCGCTTTCGCCGCTGATTTCGGAGCAGCCGACGATGCGGGGCAGGGCGGTCTTGGGCACATCGAACAGTTCGCACAGGTCATCGCGCCACTGTCGGGTCTTGAGGTCCATCAGCGAGGTTCGGCTGGCGTTTGTGGCGTCGGTGGCGTGGCTCTGACCCGCAGTCAGTTTCCACATCAGCCAGGCGTCTATGGTGCCCAGCTTGACCTCGCCGCGCTCCGCCCGCTCTCGCGCGCCCGGGACCTTGTCGAGCAGCCAGGCGAATTTGGTCGCCGAGAAATAGGGATCGAGGATCAGGCCGGTCGCCGCCTGCACCATCGGTTCATGCCCCTCGGCGGCGAGCCCGGCGCAGACGTCGGCGGTGCGACGATCCTGCCAGACGATGGCGTTGTGCAGGGGCTCGCCGGTCGCAGCGTCCCAGATCACCGCTGTCTCGCGCTGGTTCGTGATGCCGATGGCGGCGAACCGCGACACGCCTCCGGCTTTGCGGATCACCTCGCGACAGGTCTGCAGGGTCGCGGCCCAGATTTCGACGGCGTCATGCTCGACCCAGCCG
>DASVTM010000506.1:0-1528 GCA_036387575.1 Brevundimonas sp. | reverse complement strand
CGGGAAGGGGGCATGGCGAGCCGCTGCGGCTGATGATCGAGCTGGAGGAGAAGGCCGACATCATCGCCGTCCTGACCTATCAGGCAGGCTCGAAGCTGCTGGTGGCGTCGAAGGCGGGCTATGGCTTCATCGCTCCCGAGGACGACATGCTGGCCCAGAAGCGCGGCGGCAAACAGGTGCTGAACGGCGACCTGCTGGCCATCCTGCGGCTGGGCGCGGCGGACCACATCGCGGTCATCGGCGAGAACCTCAAGACGCTGATCTTCAAGGCCGAGGAACTGCCCGAGATGGGCCGCGGCAAGGGCGTCAAGCTCCAGTCCTACAAGCAGGGCGGGCTGCAGGACATCGCGGCCTTCAACGGCGAAGCCGGTCCCGAATGGGTCGACGGCGGCGGTCGCCGCCGCAATTGGCCCGACTGGAAGGACTGGCTCGGCAAGCGGGCAGGGTCCGGTCGGATGGGTCCGAGAGGACTGCGGAAGTTCAGGTAGCGAGGGCTACCCTCTCCCGGCGGGAGAGGGGACATTATCGCTTTCCGTCGCTCCCACCCCGCGCAATACTCAAGCATCGTTTGGGAGGTCCTCATGCTCACACTGATCATCATCGTCGTCATCATCGCCGTGGTCGGCTTTATGGTCGTGGGCGGCTACAACCGGCTGGTGGCGTTGAACCAGAAGGCGGACCAGTCGTTCGCGGACATCGACGTGCAGCTGAAGCAGCGCAACGACCTGATCCCCAACCTGGTCGAGACGGTGAAGGGCTATGCCTCGCATGAGAGCGGCACCCTGCAGGCGGTGACCGCCGCTCGCGCCGCCGCCGCCGGGGCCACGACGGTCAACGACAAGGTTCAGGCCGACAACATGCTGACCGGGGCGCTGGGTCGGCTGTTCGCGGTCGCCGAGGCCTATCCCGACCTCAAGGCCAACACCAACTTCCTCGAACTGCAGCGCGAGCTATCCGACATCGAGAACAAGCTGGCCGCCGCCCGCCGCTTCTTCAACAACGCCGTCGCCGAGTTCAATGCGGTGCGGGCCCAGTTCCCGACCGTCCTGTTCGCCGGGATGTTCGGCTTCGGCGCGGACAAGCCGTTCTTCGCCGTCGACGCTGCGGATCGTGCGGCCATGACCGCCGCGCCGCCTTCGGTGAAGTTCTAGGGCCCGTTCGGAGCTTCATGGCATGGGAGCCGTCGGTCTCCAGACCCACATCTGGGCCAATAACACCCGGTCGGTCATCCTGCTGGCCATGTTCCCGGTGCTGCTGGTCGGCCTGATCTTCGGCGTCCAGCTGGTCGCCATGGGGCTGGGCGTGCTGCCCAACTCCGGGCGCGGGCTGGGCGACGATATGGCCTATGCCGCGTCGATGCTGGGCTCGACCATCCCGCTGGCGATCGTGGTCGCGGGCGTCTGGTTCGCCATCGCCTGGTTCGGCAATCAGGCCATCATGGACGCCATGACCGGGGCGAAGAAGGTCGAGCGCCGGGACATGCCCGAGCTCTATAACCTGCTCGAGAACCTCTCGATCTCGCGCGGCC
>DASVTM010000505.1:0-3796 GCA_036387575.1 Brevundimonas sp. | reverse complement strand
GGCTCGGGCTGTCGAAAGACTGGGCGCTGGACGCCGTCGTCGGGGTCGGCAACTACGGTGAGATATTCGAACGGAATCTGGGTACGCAATCGGCGCTCGACCTGGCGCGCGGATTGAATGCACAATGGAATGCGCGACCCGGCGGCCTGATCTACGGCCTGCCGATCCGCTGATCGATCACCGGCGCTGTTGCTGCGCCCGACACACCGACCTCGTGGGGACGAATGACTGAGACGAAACGTGGCGGGATCCCGCTTCACTGGCTGATGCTGATCGGCTTCGTGGTCGGTCTCGGCGGCGGTCTCGCCGTCAACATGCTGGTCGGCGGCGACACGCCTTGGGTCATCTGGCTCACCACCAACATCACGGGGCCGGCGGGCCAGATTTTCCTGCGCCTGCTGTTCATGCTGGTCATCCCGCTGCTGTTCTCGGCCCTCGTGGTCGGGGTGGCCGAGATGGGCGACCTCAAATCCCTCGGCCGCGCCGGCATCAAGACGCTGTTGCTGACCATCCTCGTCTCGGGCATCGCCGTGCTCATTGGCATAGGAATGGTCAACCTGTTCCGGCCCGGCGACGGCGTCGATCCGTTGCTGGCCCAATCCCTGCTGGCCCAAGGCGCAGGCGGGGCGGCCAAGATCGTCGAGAACGCGCCTACCACCATCAAGCTGGGCGACTTCTTCCTCGACCTGATCCCGTCCAACGTCTTCACCGCCGCGTCCGAGAACCAGATCCTGCCGGTGATGGTCTTCGCCCTGTTCTTCGGCATCGGACTGGTGATGGCCAAGTCGCCATCCACGGACCGGCTGCAACAGGTCATCGAGGGCATCCTCGAAGTGACCATGAAGCTCATCAATATGGTCATCAAACTGGCGCCCTATGCGATCGCCTGTTTGATGTTCAACCTCGCCGCCCTGTTTGGCTGGGACCTGCTGGTGCGGCTCGCGGCCTATGTTGGCGTCGCCGTCGGCGCGATGCTGATCCACATGTTCGTGGTCTATCCGCTGGTCGTCTGGATCGGCGGCGGCATGAACCCCGTCACCTTCTTCAAGGGCATCCGTGAGCCGATGGTCGTCGCCTTCTCGACCGCCTCGTCCAACGCCGCCCTGCCGGTGTCGCTGAAGGCCGCCGAGGAACAACTCCATCTGCCGCGCAAGATCGCCCGCTTCGTGCTGACCGTCGGCGCCACCGCCAACCAGAACGGCACCGCGCTGTTCGAGGGCGTCACCGTCCTGTTCCTCGCCCAGTTCTTCAACATCGACCTGTCGCTGACGCAGCAGATCGTGGTGATGCTGGTCTGCATCCTCGGCGGCGTCGGCACGGCGGGCGTGCCTGCAGGCTCGCTGCCGGTCGTGGCGATGATCCTGGTCATGGTCGGCGTGCCGGCCGAAGGCATCGGCCTCATCCTCGGCGTCGACCGCTTCCTCGACATGTGCCGCACCACCCTGAACGTCACCGGCGATCTGGTGCTGGCCACGGTCGTGTCACGCGGCGAAACCGATGCGCCGATGCTGGCGGGCGAAGAAGAGCCGGTCGCGCCGGGGGTCTAGCTCTGGCGTTTAAGTCTGGGGTCTAACCCAGCGCCACCGGCGTATCGGTTCGTCCACCCCATTCCGCCCACGAACCGTCGTACAGGGCGCTGTCGCGGCCGAGTTCGGCCAGCGCCAGCGTCAGGATGGCGGCGGTGACGCCTGAGCCGCAACTGGTGATGATGGGACCGTCCAGATCGAGCCCGACCTCGGCGAATCGCGCGGACAGGTCGTCGCCACGCCGTAGCCGACCATCCTCGGTCAGCAGGCTTTTGGACGGCAGGTTGAGCGCGCCGGGCATATGGCCAGACCGCAAACCCGCGCGAGGCTCAGGCGCTTCGCCGTTGAACCGTGCGGCGGGGCGGGCGTCCACGATCTGCGCGTCCCCGGTCAGGGCTGAGAGGATGGCCGTCAGGTCGGCGACATCGCGGGTGCGGGGCGTAGGCGTAAAGCGGGCTGGCGTCGCCGCCGCTACCGGCCCGCTCTCGATTGCACGCTCTTCCGCCAGCCATTGCGGCAACCCGCCGTCGAGCACCCGCACATTCTTCGCCCCCATGAGCCGGAAGGTCCACCAGACGCGCGGCGCAGAGAACAGCCCTACGCTGTCGTAGATCACCACCGTGTCGCCCTCCGACACTCCCAGCGCGCCCACGGCCTCGGCGAACGCTTCCGGCGTCGGCAGCATGTGCGGCAGGTCGGTCGAATGGTCGGACACCGCCTCCAGATCGAACCGCACCGCGCCCGGTATGCGTCCGGCCAGATGCTCGGCCGCAGCGTCGCGACCGTCCAGATGCCAGCTGCCGTCGATGATGCGCAGGCCCGGATCGTTCAGCAGCGCGGCGAGTTCGGTCGTGGAGATCAGCGGGGAAGAGGTCATGATGGATGACTAGCACGGCAGCCACGCCAGCGGCGATCACCGGAACCCTCCGCCTGGTGCTCGGCGACCAGCTGTCCGACAACCTGTCTGCGCTGGACGGTCTCGACCCCGCGCGTGACGTGGTCCTGATGGCCGAGGTGCGCGACGAGGCGACCTATGTCCGCCATCACAAGCAGAAAATCGCGCTGGTTTTCGCCGCCATGCGCAGCTTCGCCCTGCGGCTTGAGGCGCGCGGCGTGACGGTCCGCTATGTCCACATCGACGACCCCGACAACACCCAGGGCATCGTCGGCGAACTGCACCGCGCGCTTGACGATCAGCCGTTTGCGAATGTCGTCATTACCGAATGCGGCGAATGGCGGCTGGCTGAGGCATTGGCGGCGTTTGGGGGCGTGGCCACCGTCCCGGTCGACATCCGCGAGGATCACCGGTTCATCTGCACCCATGACCGATTCCGCCGCTGGGCCTCGGGCAAGAGCCAGTTGCGCATGGAGTTCTTCTACCGCGAGATGCGCAAGGTCACCGGCATTCTGCTCGACGATGGCCAGCCGGTCGGCGGCAAATGGAACTATGACGCCGAGAACCGGCGGAAGCTGACCAAGGGACTGCGCCCACCCGCCCGCCTGCGCACGCCGCCCGATGCCATCGCCGCTGAGGCCATCGCCGACGTAGCCCGCCTGTTCCCCGAGCATTTCGGCGACCTCGACGCCTTCGGTTGGCCGACCACCGCCGAACAGGCCGAGACGGCTTTGGCCGACTTCCTCGCCAACGTGCTTCCGGGCTTCGGCGACTGGCAGGATGCTATGGCGCGGGGCGAGCCGTGGATGTGGCACGGACTTATCTCGACCTCGATCAATCTCCGCCTGCTCGATCCGCTGGACGTCTGCCGCCGCGCCGAGGCCGAGTACCGCGCCGGTCGCTCCCCTCTGAATGCGGTCGAGGGCTTCATCCGCCAGATCCTCGGCTGGCGCGAGTTCGTGCGCGGCATCTACTGGCTCAAGGTCCCTGAATACCGGCAGCGCAACTTCCTCGACGCCGACCGCGAGCTGCCGTGGTTCTACTGGTCGGGCGAGACCGACATGGCCTGCGTCGCCGACGTGGTCGAGATGACCCGCGCCCATGCCTATGCCCACCACATCCAGCGGCTGATGGTCACCGGCAACCTCGCCATGCTGCTGGGCGTCCATCCGGACGCGATCGACGACTGGTATATGGTCGTCTACGCCGACGCCTATGAGTGGGTGGAGATGCCGAACACGCGCGGCATGGCGACCTTCGCCGACGGCGGGATCATGGGGACGAAGCCCTACGCCGCCTCGGGCGCTTACATCGACCGGATGAGCGACTACTGCCGGGGGTGTCGGTACGACGTGAAGCAGAAGTCTGGCGAGGA
>DASVTM010000504.1:0-2193 GCA_036387575.1 Brevundimonas sp. | reverse complement strand
TGTTTCACACCTGCGTCGCTGACCGGCGAGGCGACGATGCCGGCGCCTCCCGCCAGGCCGGACAGCAATGACGACGCCGCATCCAGCGCCTCGTCGAAGTCGCGGCCCTTGCCGGCCAGCCGCGCATCGATCTCGCGGCGTTCGTCCTGACCGATGTCGCCGATCTCAAGGAAGCCGTCGACGAACAGGCGCAGACCCGCGTGGGTCGGGATCCGCCCGGCCGACGAGTGCGGGGCCGCCAGCAAGCCCGCCATCGTCAGGTCCTGCATGGTGTTGCGGATCGAGGCCGGCGACAGGGAGACGCCGCGCTGGGACAGGGTCCGCGACCCGACCGGTTCGCCGTTCTCCAGATAGGTCTCGACGATGCGGCGGAAGATGTCGCGGGCGCGCTGGTCCAGCGCAGTCAGGCCAGCGCCGCTCCCAAGAGGGGCTGTGCCGAACGGAAGCGGGTTGGGGGCATACAGGCTCACGCTTTCAGGATAAGCAGCGCCGCTCTCGCTTGCTAGGACATTGATATGCGCCCCTCCGATCGTACGCCTGAACAGATCCGCACCGTGACGCTGGAAACCGGCGTCAACCGCTACGCCGAGGGCTCCTGCCTCGTCTCGTTCGGCCATACCAAGGTCCTGTGCACCGCCTCGATCGAGGACAAGGTCCCGGGCTGGATGCGCAATACCGGTCAGGGCTGGGTCACCGCCGAATACGGCATGCTGCCTCGCGCGACCCATACGCGCGGTCGCCGTGAGGCCGCTGCGGGCAAGCAATCGGGCCGTACGCAGGAAATCCAGCGTCTGATCGGCCGTTCGCTACGCGCCGTCGTCGATCTGAAGGCGCTGGGCGAGCGTCAGGTGCTGATCGACTGCGACGTCATTCAGGCCGACGGCGGCACGCGGACCGCCTCGATCACCGGCGCCTGGGTCGCGATGGCGACGGCGCTCGGCTATCTGAAGTCCGAAGGCGTGCTGAAGGTCGATCCGATCCTCGATCAGGTCGCGGCGGTGTCCTGCGGCGTGTTCGAGAACGAGCCCGTGCTGGACCTCGACTACGAGGAAGACTCCAACGCCGAGGCCGACAGCAATTTCGTGCTCACCGGCTCGGGCACGATCGTCGAGATTCAGGCCACCGGCGAGAAACGCGGCTTCTCGCGCGCCGAGTTCGACCGCCTGTTCCAGTTGGCCGAGATCGGTTGCGCCGACCTGTTCGTGATGCAGCGAGAAGCGCTGGCGATCGCGCTCAAGCGGTAGCACCGGGTCGAGTGTCTCCAGTCCCGGAATAATCGGCGGGTTGAACCCTCCATAGGAGGGCTCGCGCAATCGAGCGCACGCCGCGAAGGCGCAGCGTGAAGGTCATCTCCTGAGACGGAGACGACGGAGATGAGGCTGTCAAAGATCGGTGGGTGCGGGCGGCGTGTTGCAGCCCGTCTCCACAGTCAGTCTACCATCGCCATGGCCACCGCCGGACCGATTGCGCGGCAAAGGGGTCAGTGTCTCCATTCGGGGGGCTCAAAGTGTCGAGAGTATCAGGGTCGAGAGTCTCCACTCGCCGGGCCCCGCAGCCCCCGGTCGCCCCCACTATCGCTTAAGGGCGGATCGGGGCATCGTGCGCGCCATCTCGGGCGCGACGAGCTCGATCAGGGCGGGGATTTTGACGATGCGTGGATTGGCTTCTGTGGTGATCCTGTCGGCGGCTCTGGCGCTGGCGGCCTGTGGCGATCCGGCTCCGGCTAAGCAGGCCGAGGCGCCGGCGACGGTAGCAGAGCAGACAGCCGTCATGCCCGAGGATGCCCCGCCGCAGGAAGAGACCGAGGCGCCGGTTGAGGAGGCTTCGGCTGAAGGTCCTGCGAGTTCGTGCCTGGCAGACATCGGGGCGACCGCATCGGCGAAGCTGGTCGACCGCTGCATCATGGTCAGCCCTGCGACCCATCCGCCGTGCAACGCCCAGAACGAGTGCGCGATGATTCAGGGCGAGATCGACCGCTCGTGCGCCATGTACGGACCGAACGAAACCAGGCCAGCGGAATGCGCCGCCTGATCGATCAGGCGTGTCGCGGGTCCAGCAACACGCCAGACACCGTCGCCGCCAGCAGCCGGGGCGCGATCGGCAGGCGCGCGACCTTGCCCAGGACATGGTCGCGCACCCACGGCAGCAGGCCGCCGTCGGCCTGATAGAAGGGGGTGAACCCCATGCTGAGCG
>DASVTM010000503.1:0-11120 GCA_036387575.1 Brevundimonas sp. | reverse complement strand
CGTGCGGGCGAACGAGACGATGACGATAGGATCGTTTGAAGCGGTCACGGATGGTGTCCTGAAGGGAAACTGTTGCGGTCTAGATCGGTGGTCTGAGGGTCGGGTTCAAGCGGAGCGGCAGACGGCAGGGTCAACGGCCGTTCTGCCCAGTGCCGATCAGGCTTTCGGCGGACGCGTCGGGGCCAGTTTACGGCGCTGGCGGCCGAGGGCGAGGATACGCCCGATCCCGTCTCGCACGATCAGGTCGTCCATGGTCCAGCCGCCGCCCAAATCGACGAGCGAGAACTCGAAGAAGGCCAAGCCGTCGGGCGCAGTCTCGGGCGTGGGATCGGTGATGAAGTCGTAGCGTAGGTCCACGGTCGCGGCCCGGAACGGGGTCGTCACCGCCGTCCATGCAGGCGGGTAAAGGGCGTCCATCAGATAACAGAGCCGCGCCTCGTCTAGCGCGGCCCCGTCGTTTGTCCGCATCCACAGCCGCTCTCCCGCCTTGTCGCCCGGCACGCCTTGCAGGATGTGAGGCCCGGTCTCGAGCCGGTATTCGACGTGCTGGGAAAAGCGCGGGGCAAGGGGACCGTGCAGGGTGCGGGCGGGATCGAGGCTGTCCAGCGGTGGCGGCGGAACGATGGAGCCGGGCACGCGGACGGCGTTGAGATCATCGTCGCCGTAGGTCGCCTGGGCGTGGTGGGTGAGCCGCTCGCCCTGATGCACCTCAAGCGATGTGTAAGCGACGGTCCGACCACCGCGCAGCAGGCGAGGGGTAAAGACGATGGGCGCTTCATACGTCGGAGCCGCCAGATATTGAATCGACAGGCTGCGTAAGGGTGCGGTGAGTTCGAGGCCCTGACGCAGGGCGTTTGCGCAAAGTCCCGCCAGAAGGCCGCCGAACGGGAAGCCTTTTTCCGGCGGTGCGGCGATGGGGCCGTTGCCGAAATCGCCATGCAGCGAGCACGTCAGGCCCTCGGGGCCGGACGTCAGGGTCAGGGCGTCTGCCAATGTTTGCAGCGTTGGCGTTTGCAAGGTCGGGCTCTGCAAGGTCATGAGGCTTGGTTAGCGTCCAAAGGAGACGGGCGGAAGACGTCGCCTCCGCCCGTGTTCAGTCGAGGAATGCAGGAACCGTCGCCGCAAGAACGACATGTCCGTAGCCAAACGAGACTGACTTAGAGCGTTCGGTTTGGCAACCCACTTGCAAAATGAGTGACGCAAGGTCACTTTCCCTGCATGGGCCGCACCGCAGACTATTCCAGACAAAGCTGTTCGATCGCCGCAACGCTGGAGGTCATCGGGGATCCGTGGACCCTCCTGGTCATCCGGGACGCCTTTCAGGGCCTGACCCGGTTCGAGCAGTGGCAGGAGCGGCTGGGCGTTGCGCGCAATGTTCTGGCCGCAAGGCTCAAGACGCTGGTTCAGCACGGCGTGCTTGAGCCGCGTCTCTATTCCGAACGCCCGCCGCGCAACGAATATATCCTCACCGCCAAGGGCCTTGCCCTGTCCGACGTGTTGATCACCATGCACGGCTGGGGCTCGCAGCATCTGTATGGAGACGCCGACTCAGGCGTGAGCTTCACGCACAAGACCTGCGGTGCGGAACTGAAGCCGCGGCTGGCCTGTTCCTGTTGCGGCGAGATCGTGAAACGGCGCGACACCGAGATTCATTTCCACGCCGACCGTCCAACGGTCGCCGAAATCCTGCCCAAGGAAGCCGTGACGAAAGAGGCGGCGTGAGCGAGCCTTCGGGAACCCTGATCGGTAATCCGGTCTCGCCCTATGTGCGCAAGATCATGGCGATCTGCGCGATGAAGCGGATCGACGTCGCGATCGACCCGATCACCCCTTTTCGCGGCGATGACGCCTTTGCCGCGATGAGCCCTCTGAGGCGTATCCCGGTGTGGATCGAAGGCGATGTGACGCTGTGCGATTCCAGCATTATCGCTCAATATCTTGAGGAGACGCGTCCGGAGCCATCGGTCCTGCCGCACCATCCGAGGGACCGGGCCCGCGCGCGCTGGATCGAGGAATACGCCGACACCCGGCTGTTCGATGTGCTGGGCTGGAAGCTGTTCTTTCAGATCGCCGTCAAGCCGCGCATCCTGAAGGAGCCGACGGACGGGAGCGCGGTCGAGCACGCCAGGGCAGTCGAGATTCCCCAAACCTTTGAATACCTCGAGACCGTGATGCCGCAGGCGGGCTTCCTGTTCGGCGAAGCGCCGGGATTGGCCGACTTCAGCCTTGCGCCCGCCTTCTTGAATGCGCGGGTGGTCGGCGTGGAGGTCGATGCCGGACGCTGGCCACTGCTTGCGGCCTGGCTGGGCAGGGTGGAGGACGAGACCCCGCTGAAGAAGCTGAATGAGGTCGCAATGGCTTTCATGACGACGAAGCTTGCTGATCAACCCGCGATGATGGCCGAACACGGCTATGCGCTGGCTGTACGGTCCCACGACGGCGGGCGGGCGATGCGCGGGCCAATGTCGCCCGTCTAGGCAGGGGGCTGTCCGGGTAGAGGTAGTCAGGGCCACGATGTCCGTCGCGGCCGATGTACCTCTGGCCGTCAGACGGCGACGACAGCCCCGGTCGAGGCGATGAAGCCGCCGCCCAGCAAGCGGTCGGGATCGGCGGGGTCGTAGAGGGCGCAGGCCTGACCGGGAGCGACGCCTTCTTCGCCCGTCTGGAAAACGACGCTGATGACGCCGTCAACAAGCGTCAACCGGGCAGGGGACGGCGGACGGGTCGAGCGGACACGCGCGAGTACCGGCGTTTCGGCTGCGGCCGCCGCTTCGATATCGGCCTGGTCGCCAAGCCAGTTGGTCTCGTCCAGAGTCAGTGAGGCTGTCAGCAGGGCTTCGCGCGGCCCAACGATAACGCGGCGCAGTTGAGGATCCAGTTTCGTGACGAACAGGGGCTCGCCCACGGCGACGTTCAGACCCCGCCGCTGGCCGATGGTGTAGTCGGTGATGCCGGCGTGGGCGCCAAGCACACGCCCGTCCATGTGCACGATCTCTCCGGCCTCACGACCCTGCGGGCGCAGACGGTCGATCAGGGTCCGGTAGTCGCCGGACGGCACGAAGCAGATGTCCTGGCTGTCGGGCTTGGCCGCGATGCTCAGGCCGAGTTGGGCGGCCACGCCGCGCACCTGCGGCTTTTCGAGACCGGCGAGGGGGAAGCGCAGATAGTCGAGCTGTGCGGGGGTGGTGGCGAACAGGAAGTAGGACTGGTCGCGCGACGGGTCGATCGCCTTGCGCATCTGGGCCCGACCGTCCGGGCCGATGGCGCGGCCGACATAGTGGCCGGTGGCCATGGCCACGGCGCCGAGATCGCGGGCCACATCCAGCAGATCGCGGAACTTGACCGTCTGGTTGCAACGGATGCACGGGACCGGCGTCTGGCCCGCCAGATAGGAGTCCGCGAATTGGTCGATCACCGCGTCACGGAACCTGCTTTCGTAGTCGAGTACGTAGTGCGGGATGCCGAGCATTTCGGCCGCCAGACGGGCGTCATGGATGTCCTGACCAGCGCAGCAGGCGCCCTTCTTCTTCAGCGCCGCGCCATGGTCGTAAAGTTGAAGCGTCACTCCAACGACGTCGTAGCCCGCCTTGTGCAGCAGCGCCGCGACGACCGTAGAGTCGACCCCGCCTGACATGGCGGCCACGATCCGCGACCCGACGGGCAGGCCGACCGCCAGACGTGCGGCCTCGACCGCCTGATCCATGTCAGCGGTGGCGATCTCGGGAAGGACGCAGAAATCATCTGCCGGGAGCGAGGCTACGGCGGTCATGAAGGGCATATAGCGCCGACTGGACGGAATTTCGAGGTCTCGGCACAGATGAGCCAGAAGTTCATCCTCAAAACGGCAACGGCCGCGCCCGTTGCCGGGAGCGGCCGTTGGATTCCATTGATAGGGAAAACCCTAGGAGCGGTAGCTCTGGATGCGCGTGGTGCGCAGCCCTTGCATGCCCCATTTGTCGATCGCCTTTTGCCAGGCGATGAACTCTTCCGCCGTTAGGCGATATTGCGACAAGGCGTCCTCAAGGCTCAGGAGGCCACCGCGAACAGCGGCGACGACCTCGGCCTTGCGGCGGATCACCCAGCGGTCGGTATTCGGCGGCGGAAGATCCCGCAGCGTCAGGGGCGTGCCAGTTGGACCGACCACGTATTGTTCGCCTTTGTTATTCAGACGTCGCTCTTGCAACATTGGCTTTTGCCTCATCACCACTCACCGTTGATGTGACAATAGTCAGACGCCGCTAAGGGCCGTTTAAGCGTCGTGGTGAAGGAAATGATAAAATCCACTTCATCCACAGAGGCTTGTAGGCCGAATGTTGAGCAACGATTCATTGAAGCTAATGATTACTTACCCGACGATCAGCGTTTGATGCTGATGAGTTCAGCGAGCATTTCATCGGCGGTGGTGATGATCTTGGAGGACGCCGAATAGGCTCTCTGGGTGGTGATCAGACCCGTAAACTCGGTGGAGAGATCCACGGTCGAGGCTTCGAGTTGGGACGACGCGATCTCTCCCGCTCCACCGGCTCCCGCGACCTTCAGGTTGAACGTGCCGGAGCCTTGGCTGACCTGATAGGCGTTGCCGCTGACGGCGAGCAGATTGTCGGAGCTGGTGAAAGTACCGATCGCCAGTTGGGCGATCCGGCGGGTCACACCGTTGTCGAAACTGGCTGTGACGAAGCCTTCCTTGTCAATCTTGATGGCGCTGAGGTTGCCGAATGCAGTGCCGTTGGTGACGGTCGACAGCACACCGGATGCAGTGTTCAACTGGCTTAGGCCGCCTGCCGAGGTGTTAAGGTCGAACGAGATGGTTTGTGCCCCGACACCGGAGGCTGCGTCCCATTTCGCCATTCCAGCTGCTGGCGTACCGGAGTCCGAGGCTCCCAGCGTGATCGAAGCGGTCTCGAAATCATCGAACAGGTAAGGCCCAGAACCGGCGCTCGCCAAGTTGGCGGCCTTCATCGTGGCGATATCCAGCCGTCCGTCCTGAGTGAACAGAACGCGGCCGGTGGCGAGCTGGCCATTCGAAAGCCCTGCGCCGGTCTCGACGCTGGTTGCAGGTACGGCGTGAACCTCGGCGTACCATTCGTTGGCCGTTGCGCTTTTCAGGAACGAGATGGCGACGGTGCGCTGTCCGCCTTTGGAGTCGGATACAGGCACAGTCATGCGGAAGTCTGGCTTGGTCCCGATCGGGCTCGCGGCCGTCTCGTCGTATTGAGCCATGTTCGCGGCGCCAGTATTGTAGGCAAGGGGGCCGGGAACGGCCAAGGCGGCGTCCTTTGCCGCGATGGAAATGTTGTCCCTTTGGCTATCGTCCAGGTTGGCGTTGATCTGGATGCGCGTGGTCGGCTCTGCCGTTCCGCCGACTGCGCCGATGTTGATGGACCGCAGGCGGTTCAGATCGGATGGGTCGGTATTGATGTTGCCGTTCGAGTCGATCGGCCATCCCTGCAGGTAAAGACCGGCCGTGTTCCGTAGAAAGCCGTTCTTGTCGGGGGTGAATGCGCCGGCGCGGGTGAACATGCGGGTATCTGTCGGTGTCAAATTTTCCGCCTGCTCGGTGACCACGAAGAATCCGCTGCCATCTATGCCAAGGTCAGTGCTCGAGGCAGTGCGCAGGAGTTGGCCGCCCTGGCTGACATAGTTGCGAGCTGTCGCCTGAACGCCGCCGGCAGAAAAACCTGTTCCGTTGGTCTGGCTGTTGACGACAGTGGAGAATTCGGCGGCCGTGCGCTTATAGCCGACAGTGTTCACGTTCGCGATGTTCTGCGAAATGGCGGCGAGGGCTGCGGCGTTAGCGGTGAGGCCGGAGACTCCGGCCAGAAGGGCGCTGTTGATGCTCATGGCGAGAGATCCTTACGAGAGAAGTTTGAGGGGATTGAGAGCGGAGGCGGCCGAGGACAGGGCGTCGACGGCCTGGTCGACCACACTGGTGGTAGGCGTTGTCGCGGCCGCTGCTTGCTGAAGCGAGATGACGGTGCTCAGCGGGATGATGGTGTTGCCGACGTGCAGGTAGGGGACGTTGTCATAGAGCTCGACGCCGGTGACCTTGCCGGTCATCAGGACCTGGCTGTCGACGGCTTTGCCCGCAGCGTTGGTGGCGCTGACCTTCAGCGTGTAGACGCCGCCGTCCGACAACTGGCCGCCAGCCGTCGTCTTGCCGTTCCACGAGAAGTCGTGCGTGCCGGTTTTGAGATCCGTCGCGGGGCCGGTCCAGACAACCTTGCCCGCGCTGTCCAGCACAGACAGCGAAGCGGCTGCCGCGTCGGCCCCGAGTTCGTAGCTCCATTCGGCCTTGCCATCGGTCAGCTTGTCGGCCGACCAGACGGCAGTAACATCCTTGCCAATGTAGTTTGATGCGTCGCCGAGACCACCGCCCTGCTGGGCCGCCAGCAGGCTGGTGAGCAGGTCGTTGGTCAGCAACTGCTGTTGAACCCCGGTCATCTGGGTCAGCTGCTGGGTGAACTGGCTCGAGTCCATCGGCGCCAGCGGATCCTGATTTTTCAACTGGGCGGTCAGCAGAGTCAGGAAGGTGTCGAAATTGGTCGCCAGACCCGTCTTGGCGGCGTCGGTATTGGCTGCAGCGGTTGTTGGTGTAGTGACGGCGGCGACCATCGGTTCAGACCTTCATATCGACGCCGCGAGGCGTGAGGGACAGGGATACCCAGGCGGGGACGGGCGAAGTGGTGTCGGCGTCATCCGCCATGCGCGAGGCGGCGGCGAAGGCGCGACCCTGGTTCTGGTCCCGGCGCTGCTCGGCGGCGCCGCCATCCCGGGATGAAGCATCTTGATGCGAGAAGGTCAGGGCGTCATCGGCCAGCTTGAAGCCGGCGTCCTGAAGCTGACCGCGCAGTTCGTCGACGCGGGCACGCAGGTCGGCGGCCGCCAGGGGATTGTCGAAGGCGAGACGCGCGGTCAGCTGGCCATCGGCGTCGATGTCCATGCTGACATTGACCTTGCCGAGCCCCTCTGGCGTCAGGCCCATCTCGAACCGCGTCGAACGACCGGCGAGTTGGCGCGTGATCTGCGCCGCGATCTGCACGGTGGTCTCAAGTGTCGCTCGCGACAGGCCCGAGAAGCTTGCGACGACCGGCATGGTAGAGATCGACGATGTCTGCGGGGCCGGCTGACTCTGGCCGGTCGGTGCGGTGTCGATCGTCGCTGTCAGGACGGCGTCCGCGGAATGGGACTGGGCCTGCACTTGAGCGGCGAAGGTCGAGGTTCCTGTTGTCGGCGATGACGGGGGGGCGGATTGGCCCCCCGAAAGTTGGCCGGTCGAAGAAGAGGCAAGCAGGGACGGGGCGTCGGGGGAACCGTCCTCCGGTGCAGGAGCGGCCTGTGACACATCCATCGTCGCCGCATTGGATTTTTCCGGCGATTGGGCTGCAGCGTTCGGAGCCGATGTCGTTTGGGCGTCGGCGCCTCCGACGGTGCGGGAGGGCAGACCCGCAGGGTGGTCCGTCGGAGCCCTGTTCACCGAAGTTTGCGACGAAGAGCGCGGTGTCGAGATTAGAGGCTCGCTGTCCTCGCCTGCCTCTGCTTGAGCGTCGGTCTTCAGGGCGAGGCCCGGCCCCGAGGCCGGCGCCCCATAGCCTGGCGCGGCCGCTACAGGACTGCCCTTGGCCTGAGGGCTTACGGCGCCAGCGGCGCCAGCGACGCCAGCGGCGGGGGTAGCGGCGGCGGCGGCAGCGGCAGTGGCAGTGGCGGTGGCGGTGGCGGTGGTGGTCGTGGTGGTGGCAGTGGCAGCGGCAGTGCGAGCGTTCGTGGACGGGTCGCTCCTGGTCGGGGGCGGGGCGGGGTCAGCGCCGGAAGCTGGAGTCGTCGATGCGGAAACAGGCGGCGCAAAACTTTCCGAGGCGTCGATGGGTGCGGAGCTGGTGCTTCCAGCATCCGCCAGCAGAGCGCCATCGGGTCTCACGCCTGCGGGGGGCGCAGTTTCGATTGCGCCGGCGGTCTCTGGCCCGTCCGTTGTCGGCGCTGGCGGCTGGACCATTAACAGGAGCGGGGCGTTCAACACTTGGGGGCTCGCCTTGTCCTGGCTCGCTTCGATCTGGGCGGCGTCTTCATCGGCGGGTTTGCCGGTTGTTTGGTCCGCTGCAGTCTCAGGCGAGGTTTTCGCGGGGACGTCTTTAGCCGCGCTGACCCCTTCGTCGCCGCCCTCAGCCATGATGTCCGCGACCATGGCGCCAAAGGCATCAGCCGAAGCCGGGTCGGCAGCCTTCGCCGCCCGGGACGGGGCGGTCGGCGCGACGGGAACGGATGTCAGGGTGACGGGGGACATGCGGAGGCAGGCAGCTCTGGCTTGGGGCGGTCGGCGCCTGCTGCGCCTGGGACATTCGAAGCAGCCCTCGCAATCGCCGGGCCAGTTTCAGATCAGCACCCAAGCCACGGAAAAGACGAAACTATATTCGAGTAGATGCCCGAGACCGGTAACGGTCGAGGTCGAAACTTGCCGCGCCGCCGTCGTTTTTTGCCCGGCTCCGGGAGCGAGCCTGTGTCCGCTTTCAGACTGGCCCGAGGCTTGCGTTCCTCACGCATCATGATTCAGGCGCGATCCACGATTGTCATAGGTTTCAACGCTTTGGTACGCGAGGACGTCATCGTGGCCGGGCAAAAAACGCGCTCAGGCGGGCAGGGCTTGCCGGGCGCCCTCTTCGTGAAGGGAGAGAAACGCCTATGTCGCTAAACTCTATCCTCAACATCGCCAGCAGCGGTCTTGCGACGGCCCAAACCCAGCTGCGGATCGTTTCCGACAACGTCGCGAACGTCAACACCGTCGGCTACGTCCGCAAGATCGCTGACCAGGCCTCGTTGACGACGGAGGGCATGGGCTCGGGCGTTGGTATCGCGCGCATTCGTCTGGCGACCGATCGGTTCCTGCAGGCGGCGAGCTTCAACGCCAACGCGGAAGCGAGTCGCCAGAACGTCCGATATGAACTGTACGATCAGATTCAGAGCTTGTTCGGCGATCCGGGAGGGGACGACGGCTTCTTTTCGCAGATCGACAGCGTCTTTTCGGCCTTCGCCGTCACTGCGGAAAACGCCACCTCTTCGCCCTTGCGTCAGGAAGCCCTGTTCAAGACCGAATCCTTGTTTGCAGAGTCCTCGCGGATATCAACCCAGATCCAGACCGTGCGCGAGGACGCCGACGGCCGGATCAAAACGGCGGTCGAGAAGGCCAACGACCTTCTGCAGCAGATCGAAGCCCTGAACGGCGATATTGCAAAGGCCACGGCGACCAGCGGCGACGCTTCGGGCTCCCAAACCAACCAGGCGACGCTTATCGGCCAGTTGTCCGCCTTGATGGACGTCAAGGTTTCACAGCGAAATAACGGAGGCGTGGAAATCCGGACCAGCGCAGGCATCCTGTTGGCGGGCGCCGGCGCCGCGACGCTCGATTATCGCGCCGCCGGATCGGTCAACGCCGAAAGCAAGTTCAACGATATCTATGTCACCGAGCCTGGCGGCCAGGGACGGTCCCTGAACGCGGGGCTGCTCACCGGCGAAATCAAGGGGCTGCTGGAACTGCGCGACGTCGAGGCCCCGGCAGCCGCCGAGCGTCTGGGCGAACTGATGGCTCACGTGGCCGACGAGCTGAATCGGGCGCACAACGCGAACTCCAGCGTTCCGGCGCCGACGACCCTGACCGGAAAAAATGTGGGACAGTCGCTGGAGACGGCGCTGACCGGTTTCACCGGCACAACAACGATCGCCCTGACCAACCCGACCACCGGAGCCATCGCGACTTCGGCGAAGATCGTTTTCGCGGGATCGACGATGACGATAAACGGGGTCGCGGCGGATCCCTCGACCTTCCTGACCACGCTGAACACACAACTGGGGGGCGCGGCTACCGCGAGTTTCACCGACGGGAAACTGACACTGTCCTCCGCCGGGACCAACGGCGTCGTCATCGCTGACGACGCTACGTCGCCGAGCGCCAAGGCGGGTCGCGGTTTTTCGCATTATTTTGGCATGAACGATCTGATCACGACCGATCGGACCGCGACCTACGACATCGGGCTGACCCCCACGTCGCTGCATGGGTTTTCTCCGGGTCAGACGATTTCGCTGCGTTTCACCGAACCTGACGGGACGCGGATGCGCGACCTGACAGTGGCCGTGCCGACGGGAACGGGCACGATGTCCGAACTTCTGACCGCCATGAACAATCCCGTTACAGGGGTCGGTCGTTACGGGTCCTTCGTCCTGGATCCCGGCGGAGCGGTGACTTTCAAGGGCAATTCCGGTCCGGCCACAGTGGTCAGCGTAATCCAGGACACGACGACGCAAACGCCATCGGGTGTGTCGATGACCGAGTTGTTCGGTATCGGCGGGATCCGAGCTGCTCGCGCCGACGGATTCAACGTCCGGGCCGACATCATCGCGAACCCCTCGAAGCTTGCCTTGGCGCAGCTCAACCTGTCAGCGACGCCGGGAACGACGGCACTGAGTTCCGGCGATGGCCGAGGGGCGCTCGGACTGGCAGATGCCGGCAAGCGTTCCGTCAATTTCCAGGCAGGCGGCGGGTCGGCGGGCGGAGCCCAGTCGGTCTCCCGATACGCTTCCGATTTGTCCGGGGACATCGGCTCCCGGGCCTCGGCCGCCAAGAGCCGCGCCGCTGGAGCCACTGCCGTCCAGACCGAGGCCAATGGGCGCCAGAACGCTTACGAGGGCGTCAATCTGGACGAGGAGCTGGTCAATATGACGACCTTCCAACAGTCCTTCAACGCCTCGGCCCGCCTTATCCAGGCGGTCAAGGACATGTACGACACGCTTCTGGGAATGACATGATGAACCGCGTCTCCACCGCCGGAAATTATCAATCGGCGCTGCTCAACCTCATGGCGGCGCAGAACCAGCAGTTCGAGGCCCAGACCCGGCTATCGACGCAGAAGGTCGCTACCGACATGGAAGGCTTCGGGCGCGGCGCCGAAAGTCTGACGGCGCTCAAGGCTTCGCAGAACCGCGTCCAGGGTTTCATCGACACGGGGACGGCCGTCGCCGACCGGCTCGAAAGTCAGGATCTGGCGTTGAACCAGATCGGAGACGCCGTCATTGGCGCGCGAGCGAACATCGCGGGAGCCTTGGCGACTGAAAACATCAACACCCTGATGCTGGAA
>DASVTM010000502.1:0-3030 GCA_036387575.1 Brevundimonas sp. | reverse complement strand
GCTTTGAAGCTAGCATGCCGGAATGGGGCTTCTCAGCGACGACAATATATTTGGCATAACCGTTTCAGGCAGCTGGGCGGGAGCACATCCTCGAGGGACCCAAGCCCTTGCAGCCGCATGACCTCGTGACGATCAGCGACGTGGCCGCCCAAGCCGGGGTCTCGACCATGACGGTGTCGCGGGTAATGAACAACCGCGGCGCTGTGAAGCCAGAAACACGCGAAGCTGTCCTCATGGCCGTGGAGGCTCTGGGCTATGCACCCAATGCCGCGGCGCGAAGTCTGGCGTCGGGCGGGCTGGACCGGATCGGCCTGCTCTATTCCAACCCTAGCGCCGGCTATCTCAGCGAGTTCCTGCTCGGCGCTCTGGAAGGGGTGCAGGCCAACGGCGGCCAATTGACAGTCGAGCAATGTGACGATGACGCGCAAAGTGAGATCGCCGCAGTCCGGCGACTGGCTGCGGGGGGGATCCGGGGGCTGCTGCTGCCGCCGCCGCATGGCGAGTCGATCGCCATCCTGGCCGAGGCCGAACGGTTGGGCCTGAAAGTGGTCGCGGTGGCGCCCGGCGCCTTTCGCTCCCAAGCCATCGCCGTACGCATCGACGACCGCGCCGCCGCCGCTGAAATGACTCGTCGCCTCCTGGATTTGGGGCATCGCCGGATCGGCTTCATTTCTGGCTCACCGAACCAGACCGCCAGCGCCGAACGGCTGGCGGGTTTCTGCACCGAGATTGATGCCCGTCCGGACGCGGAAGCAATGATCGAGGCGGGAGCGTTCACCTATCGCTCAGGACTCGACGCCGCCGCACGGCTGTTGGACCGGACTGATCCGCCGACCGCCATCTTCGCCAGCAACGACGACATGGCCCTGGGCGCGATCGCCCTTGCGCATCAACGGCGACTGGACGTGCCAGGCGCCCTGACCGTCGTCGGCTTCGACGACACGCCGATGGCCACGGCGGTCTGGCCTGCTCTGACCACCGTACGGCAGCCGATCGCCAGAATGGCCGCTCAAGCGGTGGCCCTTCTGGTTCGAAGTGGCGAAGCACCGCCCGAAACTGTCTTCCCCCACCTGTTGGTCGAACGCGGCACATCCGCCCTCCGGCGCTGAAACTTCTTGACAGGCCTGGTTACGCCGATTGATGTTAGCGCTAACACGGTAGTCATGATTTCAGTCGCACCGCCTTCATGGCCGGGCAGATCGGAACGGAGGAAATATGCGCCTGATCAATATCTTACCCGATGACTGGTACGAGGCGACGCTAATGGGGCGTATCCAGACCGCCGCCGGTCCGACGCCCGTGCTGCTGCGCAGGGGGAGAATTCTCGACATCTCGACTTTTGCCGCGACCGGCGCAGACGCCCTGTCCCGCGCCGATGTGGCCGCAGCGACCGGCGAAGACCTCGGCGCCGTCGAGAGCCAGACGGCTGCTTCTGTCTGGGCCGATGGCGATCTCAATCTTCTCTCCCCCCTCGACCTGCAGTGCGTGAAGGCGTCGGGCGTCACCTTCGCGGTCTCGGCCCTCGAACGCGTCATCGAGGAAAAGGCGCGTGGCGAGGCCTCCGTCGCCGCCGGCATCCGCGCACGCCTGTCCGAGCGCATCGGCGGCGATCTTGCCTCGGTCAAACCCGGCTCGGAACAGGCTGCCGAACTGAAGACAGCGCTGATAGCGGACGGCTTGTGGTCGCAGTATCTCGAGGTCGCCATCGGCCCCGACGCCGAGATCTTCACCAAGGCCCCCTGCCTCTCCTCCGTCGGCTGGGGAGCCCACGTCGGCGTGCGCCCGGGCTCGGCATGGAACAACCCAGAGCCGGAAATCGTCATCGTCTGCGATCCGGCAGGCAAACCCATCGGCGCCGCCCTCGGCAACGACGTCAACCTGCGCGACATCGAGGGTCGATCCGCCCTGTTGCTTGGCAAGGCCAAGGACAACAACGCCTCGGCCTCGGTCGGCCCGTTCATCCGCCTGTTCGACGACGGCTTCACGATGGACGACGTTCGCGACGCCACCGTATCGCTCGAAGTCAACGGTCCCGAAGGCTACGTCCTGTCGGGAGCCAGCTCAATGCGCCTGATCAGCCGGGATCCCGAGGATCTTGCCAGACAGGCCTCGGGCGCGAACCATCAATACCCCGACGGCTTCGCACTTTATCTCGGCACCATGTTCGCGCCCATCGAGGATCGCGACACGCCCGGTGGCGGTTTTACCCACAAGATCGGAGACCGCGTGAAGATCTCCTCTCCCCGTCTCGGCGTGCTGGAGAACGAGGTCACCACCTGTGACCGCGCCGAGCCCTGGACGATGGGCATCCTGGCCCTCATGAAGAACCTCGCTGGTCGCGGCCTGCTGAGATCAGCATGATGAGCAACGTCTATCCGTCGCTGGCAGGCAAGGTCGTGGTCGTCACCGGCGGTGGATCCGGTATCGGCGCAGCCCTGACCGAAGGTTTCGCGCGACAGGGCGCCCGCGTGGTGTTCCTCGACGTTGCCGATGAGGACTCCACGGCGCTTGCCGACAACCTGTCCAGCTTGTCGCCCGCCCCCGTCTATCGTCGTTGCGACCTGATGAACCTGGAGGCCCTGCAGGCCACTATTGCCGCCATCGCTGCCGAGGTCGGGCCGATCGAGGTCCTTGTCAACAACGCCGCCAACGACGATCGCCATTCACTGGCCGAGGTCACGGCTGCCTATTGGGACGACCGGATTGCTGTGAACCTGCGTCATCTCTATTTCGCAGCCCAGGCCGTGGCCCCGGCCATGCGGGCGGCGGGTCAGGGAGTGATCCTGAACCTGGGTTCCATCTCCTGGCACCTCGGCCTGCCCGACCTGTCGCTCTATGAGACCGCCAAGGCCGGGATAGAGGGCATGACCCGCGGTCTGGCGCGGGAGCTGGGAGTCGACGGCGTCCGCGTCGCCTGCATCGTGCCCGGCAACGTGAAAACGCCGCGTCAAATGAAATGGTACACGCCCGAAGGCGAGGCCGACATCGTCGCGGCCCAGTGCCTCAAGGGCCGGATCGAGCCGAGGGACG
>DASVTM010000501.1:0-2694 GCA_036387575.1 Brevundimonas sp. | reverse complement strand
AGACCGACGACGTGATCCCGTTCAGTCCCGCAGGGCCCAGATTGCGATTGGCGTTCTGGACGATGTCCAGTTCGATCTGGTCGGCCTGGGCGTCGGCTCGGGAGATTGTGCCCTCCAGGGTGGCGCGCCAGGTGTCGTTGGAGAACTCCACGGTCGGGTTCAGGGCCCAGACCTTCTGGGTCACAGGCTCCGATCGCACCGAGTCGAACGTCTGGGCGTTTTCGGTCGAGAACGTGTTGATATAGGCCCGCCCGTCGGCCGCCACATAGGGGGTGCCGATGCTGGTGAAACGGGTCACCGCCGAGGTGGCGTTCAGGGCGGTGTTGGTGTTCGCCCCGGCCACGTTCTCGATATAGAGGAGATGGTTGGTCCCCTCGTCGAGCTGGCGCTTGGTGTAGAAGCCGGTCAGGCCGAGCTTGAGCTCATCGGTCGCCTGCCACTCGAATCCCGCCGCGCCGGTCAGGACGTCGCCCCGGTTCTGGCGCACGAACTGACGCATCTGGCTGGGATAGTAGACGCCGCCCGGGTTCTGGGCGATCAGGGCGTCATAGACCGGGTTTGAGCCCGGTACGCCCTGGTTGCCGACCTGGATGGACCCGAGACGGTTCGCCCAGCTGTTGACCGAGATGGAGTCGCGCCGGAAATTCTCTTCCTTGAAGGCCAGGGTGCCGAAGACGGCGAGTGTGTCAGTCAGATGGGTATTGTAGCCCACTGTGTAGGACGGCGACCCCTGGGACCCCAGTTCGTTGTACTCGTAGGCCGCCTTGACGAAGCCTCCGTCTCGCCGCGACAGGGCCGAGGCGATCCGCAGGTCGATGATCCCCGAAAGCCCGCCGGCAACGTTGGAGGCGTCGGGCGACTTGATGATGGTGATCCCCGAGAAGATATCGGAGTTGAAGGCTCCCAGCGGCGTGGAGCCCATATTGGTCGAGGTACTCAGGATCGGATCGGCGAAACCGGATCCGTTCAGGGTGGTGCGGGCGAACGAGCCCGGTAGGCCACGCAGGCTGATCGTAGCGTTGCGCGAGTCGGCCTCGCGATTGATCTGCACGCCTGGCAGTCGCTGGATCGCCTCACCGACGTTCAGGTCGGGAAAGCGGCCCAGACCGTCGGATGAGATCGAGTCTGTAATCTGATCGGAACTGCGCTTGGTCTGGAGGGCGCTGGCGTAGGCTCCGCGAAAGCCGGTGACGACGACTTCATCGACCGTGTCGGTCTCGTCCTGCGCCGTTGACGAGGGCGCCGGCGATGATTGGGGATTAGAGCTGGTCTGCGCCGCCGCACCGCTGGCGAAGGCGATTGAGCCGGCGAGCGCGAGGGCGCTCACGGCGCTCAAAAGGAGAGTCCGTTCTCTAATCATTTTCCTACCCCGTGCCGTTCTCAATCGACGGCTGAGCGCGACCTTACGGCGTTCTCGCAACTGGTCAAGCCGCTTTGAAAGAGTGGTCTGCCGTTACCTTCAGCGCTTGAGCAACAAACCCGTTCTGGAATTGCGCCGACCTGGTTTGAGCAACGGCTAGATGGCTATGGACAAGGCTGACGATGGAAGAGGCTGCGCGCTGGCAGATGTAGTTTGGTCAGGCCAGTTGACCGGACTGGCTCGTGTAAATAGCCTCGATCCGCCGTCGTCTGGCCCAATAGAGAAAGGAAGTGTCTCATGAGAGCCTGTCTGGCGGCGCTGGCCGCCTGCGTTTTCTGCGTCATGCCAGCCCGCGCAGCGGACTATGCGATATTCGACCCGGTGGTCGTATCTGCGCTCTCCTCAACCCGCGCCACCCAGCCCGCAATGGCGACGATCGCCAGCGCGGATGCCGCGCTCGTGCGTGCGCCTGGCCCTCTCGCGGTCGTGCATACGGAAGGCACCTTGCCCGGTCAGGGCATTCGCGATGTCAGCCTTGTCGCACGGCGTGACTTGCCCACCATGCTGGACCTTGCGCTCGCCTACCGCCTGACCGGCGAGCGAAAATATCTCGATGTCGCCAACCGGTTTCTTCTCGCCTGGGCCGACACCTACGTCGTGTCCTTGAATCCGATCGACGAGACGAATTTCGACGCCATGATCCTGGCCTACGACCTGACGGAGCCGGATCTGCCGGCTCAAACCCGCGAGGCCATGGATCGCTTTTTGCGAAATCTCGCAACGGGCTACCTCGACGATATGGATGGCGCGCCCAAACATTTCTACACCAACTGGCAGAGCCATCGCATCAAGATCGCCGCCCTCGCATCCTTCCAGCTCGGCGACCCGCGACTGATCGAGCGGACGTTCGAGGACTACCGGAAACATGTGGCGAGCAACGTCCTCGCCGACGGGACCGTGTTCGACTTCTACGAGCGCGATGCGATCCACTATGTGCTCTACAATGTCGACCCCATGATGGTCGCGGCCCTCGCTGCACGCGCGCATGGCCAGGACTGGTTCGGCTGGAAAAACGCCTCCGGTACGGGTGTGTCGTCCGTCATCGACTGGCTGATCCCCTACGTCGAAGGGGCGAAAACCCATCAAGAGTTCGTTCATTCCCGGATCAGTTTCGATGCCGAGAGACTCGCGGCGGGTCAGACAGAATACGCCGGGCCATGGCGTCCGGAACGGGCCGTAAACACTCTCGCGCTCGCCAGCCTTCTTGAGGATCGTTATCCGTCAGCTTTGAACGCGCTGCTCGCGACGACGAACAGGATGCCCCCATCTTGGGT
>DASVTM010000500.1:0-11891 GCA_036387575.1 Brevundimonas sp. | reverse complement strand
GCGCCCTCGACGTTCAGCGAGATCGTCTTGACCCACTCGAGGAAGCGCACGAAGTCGTCGCGCTTGGCAGGTTCGCCCATTTCCGACATGCCGTTCCAGGCGCCGTTGATGGCTTCCCAGAGCTCGATCGTCAGGGCCGTGCGGACCGAGCGCGCATTGGTGCGGGCGGCGGTGATACAAGCGCGGATCGACGATGGATTGTCCGGGGCGAAGGCGAGGTACTCGCGCACCGACTTCTCGCTCGGGGTACGGCCTGAGGCGGCGAACGCCTTCGATACCCCTGCCGAGGCGATGGCGCTGGCCCATGCGGTCGCGGCCGCGCCGTCCTTGGCCGGCAGGGCGGCGAGGCGCACGGCGGCTTCGAGGATCCGGGCGAGGAAATCCGCCCGCTCCATATAGCGGCCGGTCCAGTAGAGGCTGTCTGCAGTACGGGAAAGCATCAGTCGTCCAGCACCCAGGTGTCCTTGGTTCCACCGCCCTGACTGGAGTTGACCACCAGGGATCCGGCCTTGAGCGCGACCCGTGTCAGGCCGCCGGGCGCAACGCGCACCCCGGCCGGGCTCGACAACACGAATGGACGCAGGTCGACGTGACGGGGCGACAATGAACCGCCGTCCAGCGTCGGCGCTGTCGACAGCGCCAGCGTCGGTTGGGCGATAAAGTCATCCGGGTTGGCGATCAGCTTGGCCCGGAAATCCTCGATCTCGGCCTTTGTCGAAGCCGGGCCAACCAGCATGCCGTAACCGCCGGAACCGCCGACTTCCTTGACGACCAACTGGTCCAGCTTGGACAGCACTTCCTTGAGCGCGTCCGGCTCGCGACAACGCCAGGTCGGCACGTTGCCGAGGATCGGCTCCCCGCCCGAGAAGAAGCGGATGATGTCGGGCATATAGGTATAGACGGCCTTGTCGTCCGCCACGCCCGTGCCGACCGCGTTCGACAGGGTGACGTTGCCCGCCGCATAGGCCGCCATGATGCCCGGGATGCCGACCTGCGAATCCGGACGGAAGGTGAGCGGGTCGAGGAACTCGTCGTCGACACGGCGATAGATGACGTCGACGCGCTTCAGACCCTCGGTCGTGCGCATGTAGACGATGTCGTCGTTGACCAGCAGATCGCCGCCCTCGACCAACTCGACACCCAGCTTGTCGGCCAGGAACGAGTGTTCGTAATAGGCGGAGTTGAACGGTCCCGGCGTCAGGACCACGATGTTCGGATCCGCACCCGCCCCTGCCGGCGCCGAAGCCTGAAGGCTCGACAGCAGCATGTCGGTATAGGTTTCGACCGGCCGGATGCGGTGCTCCGCGAACAGGTCGGGGAACAACCGCATCATCATCTCGCGGTTCTCCAGCATGTAGGAGACGCCCGAGGGGGTGCGGCAGTTGTCTTCCAGCACGAGGAAGCCATCCTCGCCCGTGCGGACCAGATCGACGCCGCAGATATGGGTCCAGATGTCGCCCGGCGGGCGCCGGCCCTGCATTTCCGGGCGATAGTGGGGATTGGTGAAGATCAGGTCGGCCGGGACGATACCCGCCTTGATGCATTCCTGCGGGCCGTAGATATCCTTCAGGAAGGCGTTGATCGCAGAGACGCGCTGCTTGAGGCCCCTCTCGAGATCCTCCCATTCGGCGGCGCCGATGATGCGCGGCACGACGTCGAAGGGGATCAGCCGCTCGTTGGATTCGGCATCGCCATAGACGGCGAAAGTCACTCCCATGCGGCGGAAGAACAGTTCGGCTTGTCGCGAACGAGACTGCAGAAGATCGGACGGCGCGTTTTCCAGCCACCGGGCCAGCGTCCGGTAACTTGGGCGGACCTCACCGGATCCGCTTGCGCCTGACATCTCGTCGAACGTGGCCCTGCTCCTTCTTTGCGAAGGTCCAGATTGAGCCGGGGCCGTCCTCTCGCGCAACAGAAATGTTGCAACGCGAAGACGATTTCAGTCGAACTCGTGTCGCCGCGCTACCCGACTGCGCTGTATCGCGGCAAGCTTCACCGCCAATCCCGATCACCCCTATACACCGTAAAAACCATCCCTTGACCGTTCCACTGTTACACTCTAGTGGAACGCACCATGCTGACCCCGATCTCCCGCAAGGCCGTAAATCAGGCCGCAGACGACCGCATCGCGCTCTATGACGCCTTGCTGTCCCTGAAGACGCGCGAGGAATTCGACGCCTTCCTGTCGGATCTTTGCACACCATCGGAACTGCGAGCCTTCGCCGAGCGCTGGGCGGTGGCGCGGCTGCTCTTCGAACAGGGCAAGTCCTACCGCGAGATCGCCGCTGAAGCGGGCGCCAGCCCAACCACCGTGGTGCGCGTCGCCCGGTTCCTCAAAGACATGCCGCATCAGGGCTACAGCCTGGTGCTAGAGCGACTGAAAAAGAAGAAAGCCTGATCCCGTCATGAGTACCGTCCAAGGGCGTCTTCGCATCGCCGTGCAGAAATCCGGCCGTCTGGCCGACCGCAGCCTCGACCTAGTCCGCGATGCGGGCCTGCGCGTGGTCAAGGGCAACAATGACCTGCTCTACAAGGTCGAGAACTATCCGATCGACCTGCTGCGCGTGCGTGACGACGACATCCCGACCTTCGTCGCCGACGGCGTTTGCGACCTCGGCATCGTCGGCGAAAACGTGCTGGAGGAAGACAAGAACGGCGGCGCGAACGCCGAGATCGTCATGCCGCTGGGCTTCGGGCGTTGCACGCTGAAGCTGGCCGTTCCGCCGACGCTGGATTACACCGGACCGCACTCGCTGCAGGGCCAGCGGATCGCCACCTCCTATCCCAAGATCCTGCGCCGCTTCCTCAACGATCAGGGCGTGCAGGCTGACATCGTCGTCATGCGCGGCGCGGTCGAGGTCGCCCCCCGCCTTAAGCTTTCCGCCGCCATCTGCGATCTGGTTTCGACCGGCGCGACGCTGGAAGCCAATGGTCTGGTCGCCAAGGAAACCGTGCTGGATAGCCAGGCCGTGCTGATCAAATCGCCGACCGCACCGGAACCCGGCCTGCAGCACCTGCTGGATTCCATCATCGAGCGGATGGCGGGCGTGGTGTCCTCGCAAGGCGCCAAATACGTCATGCTCAACGCCCCCCGCTCGGCGCTGGACCAGATCACCGCCATCCTGCCGGGCGCCGGTTCGCCGACCGTCATGCCGCTGATGGGCCGCGATGACGCGGTGGCCGTCCACGCCGTCTGTCAGGAAGCCGTGTTCTGGGAGACGCTGGAGAAGCTGAAGGCCGCCGGCGCCTCGGCTATTCTGGTCCTCCCGATCGAGAAGATGATGTGATGGCTGCGGTCAGCTTCAAACGCATCGACTGGGCCTCCCTGGACGCCGCCGGGCGAAAGGCGGCTCTGGCCCGCCCGACGCAGCGCACCGAAGGCCGCGTGACGGATGTCGTGCGTGAGATCTTCGACGACGTTCAGGCACGTGGCGGTAAGGCCGTCACCGACTGGAGCGTGAGGCTCGACAAGGCCCCACCGCGCCGCATCGCCATCACGCCCGCCGTGGTGTCCGAGGCGCGCAACTCTTTGGCGCCCGCCGACACCCGCTCGATCCGCATCGCCGCCGAGAACGTCCGCGTCTTCCACGAGATGACCAGGCCTGCCGACACGGCCTGGATCGAGACGACCAAGGGCGTCAAATCCCGCCTCGTCTGGCGCTCGATCGGCGCGGCAGGACTCTACGTGCCCGGCGGTTCCGCACCCTTGTTCTCGTCGCTGTTGATGCTGGCCATTCCGGCGGGCGTTGCGGGCGTGCGCGAGCGGGTCGCCGTCACGCCACCCTCAAAAGACGGCGGAGTTCACCCCGCCATGATCCTCGCCGCCGCAGAGGCCGGGCTCGATGCGCTGTGGCTGCTCGGCGGCGCCCAGGCCATCGCCGCGCTGACGTTCGGCGCTGAACTGGAAGACGGCGTGATCCCGGCATGCGACAAGCTGTTCGGGCCCGGCAACGCCTCTGTCGCCGAGGCCAAGCGCTATGCCTCGTCACTGCCCGGCGGGCCGTCTCAAGACATGCCCGCAGGCCCGTCCGAGTTGCTGGTTATCGCCGACGGCTCGGCCGACCCGGAGATCGCCGCCGCCGACCTGCTCAGCCAGGCCGAGCACGACGCCGACGCGCAGGTCATCCTGGTCAGCGACTCGACCGCCACGATCAACGCCATCCTCGAACAGGTCGAGGAACAACTCGACACCCTGCCCCGCGCCGACATCGCCCGCGCGTCACTTGCCGAAGCCCGGATCATCAAGGTGCGCAACATGGAAGCGGCTTGCGAGGTGGCGAACCTCTACGGCCCCGAACACCTCGCATTGCAGACCGAGGACGCTGACGATCTGGTCGAACGGATCAGCTCCGCCGGAGCCGTCTTCGTCGGTCGGTTCGCCGCCGAAACGCTAGGCGACTACGCCGCCGGGCCGTCGCACGTCCTGCCGACAGACGGTGGCGCGCGGACGCTGGGCGGCATCACCACCTCCAGCTTCATGACCACGATGTCGGTGCAGACGGTGACCGAGGCGGGTGCCGCGGTTCTCGCTCCGGTCGCCGCCCGTCTGGCCCGACTGGAAGGTCTGGAAGCTCATGCGAGGGCGGCAGATCTGAGGGCGTCCGCATGACCCTGCCCGCTCCCTATGCTCCGCTGGTTTCCGGCGGCGAAGGCCTCGACCGCTATCCGACCGAACCGTCGGCGCTCGCCGCGCGCATGGCCCAGATCTATGGCGTGCCCGTCGAACAGGTCCTGCCGGTGCGCGGCCTGACCCACGGGCTGGAGCTGGTCTGGCGTCTGGCCGCTCGTGACGGTCGGTCGGTGCAGGCGCCCGACGCCCAGCCCTACTCCGGTCTCGCCGCCATCTATCCGGCACGAGGTGAGACCGCCGCCGTCGTCATCCGCGCGCTCGGCTCGCCCGAAGCGGTCGCCGAGATGGCCGAACGCGTCGCCCCGGCCCTGCTGGTGGTCGACGAAGGCCTGATCGAATTCGCCGACACCGCTTCTTCCGCCGCCACCATCGTCGGCGAGCACGCCAACGTCGTCGTCCTGCGCAGCCTGTCGCTGGCCTACGGTCTGGCCGGAGCGCGAGTCGGCGCGGCCATCGCCCAGCCGCAAACGCTGGCGCGATTGACGTCTGTGCTGGAGCCCTACGCCTTGCCGGAACCGCTGGTGCGGCTGGCTCAGCAGGCGCTGGACCCTTCGCGGATGATCGAGACCGCCGAGCGCATCGCCTCGGTCAAACTGGAGCGCGCCCGCGTCGCCCGCGAAGTCGCACGACTGATGACGGTCGAGAGCGGCGTCGGCCCTATCCTGATGGCGCGCCCGAACGATCCCGAGGTGACGCTGGTGGAGCTGGCCAAATACGGCGTGGCGGCGGACCGGGCCGGCGACCGTCTGCGCCTGCCGATCTCGATCAAGCCGGAGGTCAACGACCGTTTGCTGCTGGCGCTGGGTCTCACCCCCGCTCGAAGCCGTCCGCACAGGATCGGTCAGGCCGTCCGCGACACCAAGGAAACGCGCATCGTCTGCGCCGTCGATCTCGACGCGACTGGGCCGATCACGATCCACACCGGCGTCGGCTTCTTCGACCATATGCTGGAGCAGGTCGCGGCCCATGGCGGCTTCTCGATGCGCCTGTCGTGCGAAGGCGACCTGCACACCGATCCGCATCACACCATCGAGGATAGCGCCATCGCTCTGGGTCAGGCGCTGAAGCAGGCGCTCGGCGAGCGTCGCGGCATCGCTCGCTATGGCTTCGTTCTGGCCATGGACGAGGCAGAGGCCCACGTCGCCATCGACCTGTCGGGGCGGCCCTATCCGCTGTTCGAGGGCACGTTCGCGACGCCATTCATCGGCGAATACCGCACCGATCTGACGGCCCACGTGTTCCGCTCGCTGGCCGAGGCCATGGGCGCGGCGGTGCACATCAAGGTCACCGGCGACGACGATCACCACAAGACCGAGGCCGTCTACAAAGGCTTCGGTCGCGCCCTGCGTCAGGCCATACGCGTCGAGGGTGACGCAGTGCCGAGCACCAAGGGGGTGCTGTGAGCACCGTCATCGTCGGCTACGGCGCAGGCAATACCGCGTCGGTCGAGTTCGCGCTGGAACGGCTAGGGTGCGAGGCCGTCATCACCGCCGATCCGGGCGTGATCGCGAACGCCGACCGGGTCATCCTGCCGGGCGTGGGAGCCGCGGGTTATGCCATGGAGCGGCTGGCGGCGCTGGGTCTGGTCGAGCCGTTGCGCGCCTTCCAGCGCCCGCTGCTGGGGGTATGCCTCGGGCAACAACTGCTATTCGAACGTAGTGAAGAAGGCGGCGGCGTCGATCTGCTCGGCTTCATTCCCGGCGTGGTGACCAGGTTCGATATCGACCCCGCACTGCCCGTCCCGCACATGGGCTGGAGCCGGCTTGAAGCCGTCAAGGCCGATCCGCTGATCGAAGGCGTCGCTGACGGGTCATATGCTTATTTCGTGCACAGCTTCGTCTGCCCGGACGGTGGGACGACGCTCGCGCGCGCAGACTACGGCACAGTCGTCCCGGCCGTGGTTCGCAACGGCAACCGTTGGGGCTGCCAGTTCCATCCCGAGCGCTCGGCCGAGGCCGGCGCCCGTATCCTGAAAAACTTCCTCGAGTTGCCCGCATGATCGTCTATCCCGCCATCGACCTGCGCGGCGGCGTCTGCGTGCGGCTGATGCATGGCCGCTTCGATCAGGTCACCGAATACGACCAGAACCCCGCGCGCCAACTGGCGACCTTCGTCGGCGAGGGCGCTACCTGGGTCCATATCGTGGATCTCGACGGCGCACAGGCCGGGCGCGCGGTGCAGCACACCCTGATCGGAGAACTGGCCTCCAGCTTCGACGTGGCGATCCAGTCGGGCGGTGGGGTGCGGTCCATCGAGGACGTCCGCAACCTGATCGACGCCGGCGTGTCGCGCGTCGTGGTCGGATCGCTGGCCGTGACCAAACCGGATGAGGTCGGCGAATGGCTCGGCATGTTCGGGCCCGAACAACTGACGCTCGCCTTCGACGTGCGCGTGGGTGAGCACGGCGTTCCGACGCCATCGCTCAAGGGCTGGACCGAGGCTGCCGGTTTCGACCTGTGGACCGCGCTGGACCGATATCCTCCCGGCACCCTGACTCACGTGCTAATCACGGACGTCGGCCGCGACGGAGCCCTGACTGGACCTAATCTCGACCTGCTGGGCGAGGCGCGTCGCCGTCGTCCCGATCTGAAGATTCAGGCCTCGGGCGGCGTCTCTTCGCTGGATGATCTGACCGCCGCCGCCGCTATCGGTTGCGACGGGGCCATCGTCGGGCGCGCGATCTACGAAGGCCGCTTCACGGCTGCCGAAGCCATCGCGGCGACCGCATGACGGCTCGGCGCATCATCCCGTGTCTCGACGTCAAGGACGGCCGGGTCGTGAAGGGCGTTCGCTTCGAGGGTCATGTCGACATGGGTGACGCCGCCGAACTTGCCGCCCGCTATCGTGACGAGGGCGCCGACGAATTGGTCTTCTACGACATCACCGCCAGCCCCGAAGGCCGGACGTTGGACTATGCCTGGGTCAAGTCGATCGCGCGTCTGCTCGACATCCCGTTCTGCGTTGCAGGCGGCATTCGCAGCGTCGATCAGGCCGCCGCCTGTCTCGACCACGGCGCCGACAAGGTCTCGATCAACTCACCCGCACTCGAACGTCCCGAACTGATCGCCGAGATGGCCGAACGACTGGGCAGCCAGTGCGTCGTCGTCGGCGTCGACAGCCGCAGCGAGAACGGCGAATACGTCGTACACAAATTCACCGGCGATCCGGACAGCCGTCGCCTGGCAGGCAAGCGGACGCTGGACTGGTTGACGGAAGCGCAAAGCCTCGGCGCCGGTGAGATCGTGCTCAACTGCATCGATCAGGACGGGGTGCGTAAAGGCTATGACGTGGCCCAACTGACCGAGGCTCGCGCGGTGTTGACCATTCCCCTGATCGCCTCCGGTGGAGCGGGCGCCGTGTCGCATTTCCTCGACGTGTTCGAAAAGGCGGACGTGTCCGGCGCCCTCGCCGCCAGCGTCTTCCACACCGGCGCTATCGCCATTCCCGACCTGAAGGCCTCGCTGGCGAAATCCGGCCTGGAGATGAGACTGTGATCAACCCCGATACTCTCGATTTCGCAAAAGGCGATGGCCTGATCCCGGCCATCGTTCAGGACGCCGACACGCTGCAGGTGCTGACGCTGGCCTATATGGACCGCGCCGCGCTGGACGAGACCATCGCATCCGGCGAGGCGACCTTCTTCTCGCGCTCGCGCGGCGGACGGTGGCGCAAGGGCGAGACCTCGGGCAACCGCCAGACCGTCATGTCGATTACGCAGGACTGCGACGGGGATGCTCTGGTCCTCGCCGTGCGCCCGATGGGGCCGGCCTGCCACCTCGGCACCACCAGTTGCTTCGGCGACAGCGACGCGCCGGGTCTCGGCCGGATCGCAGCGCTGGAACGCACTATCGCCGAGCGCGCCTCGCAGGATCCGTCGGTCAGCTATACCGCCCGCATGATCGCCGAAGGTCCAAAGCGTCTGGCCCAGAAGGTCGGCGAGGAGGGTGTCGAAACCGCGCTGGCAGGTGTCGCCGGACCGGATACGGAACTTGCCAGCGAGGCCGCAGATTTGGTCTATCATCTGCTGGTGCTGTTACGGGCGCGTCACATGGTGTTTCAGGACGTGTTGGACGTGTTGGCTCAGCGAGCCCAACCGGCCAAAGACGCATCGCAAGACGGAGCTTGACGGCTCCCGTCCTAAGGAAGGAACCGGCATGACGGCTTTGGTGCTGTTCGGCGGCGGTGGCGATCTCGCCATGCGGATGCTGCTCCCCTCGCTCTATTTTCTCGACCATGACGGACTGCTGCCTGACGATCTGAAGATCATCGGCGCCGCCCGCTCGGAGGAGAGCGCAGCCGAGTATATCGCCAAGGTCCGCGAGACCTGCGAGTCCAAGGCTAGGGCCGACAACGTCTGGGACGAGGCCGTCTGGACGCGGATGGAGGCCCGGCTCGACTATCTGGCCGTCGACGCCACCAGCGCCGAAAGCCTGAAGCCCCTCAAGGACAAGGTCGGCGACGGATCGGTCACATCCTTCCTCGCCGTTTCGCCGTCGCTGTATGCCAGGATCGTCACGGCCATGCGCGCCGCCGGTCTGGCCGAGGTCGATGACCGGGTCGTGCTGGAAAAGCCGGTCGGTCGCGACCTGAAGACCTTCCTTGAGATCGACGACGCTGTCGCCGACGCCTTCTCGGAATCGCAGGTCTTCCGCATCGATCACTATCTCGGCAAGGAGACGGTCCAGAACCTGATCGCCCTGCGCTTCGGCAACACCGTGTTCGAGCCGCTGTGGAACGCCCAGAATATCGACCACGTCCAGATCACCGTCGGCGAGACCGTCGGCGTCGGCGATCGCTGGCCCTATTATGACGAGTATGGCGCGCTTCGCGACATGCTGCAGAACCACATGCTGCAGCTGCTGTGCCTCGTGGCCATGGAGCCGCCTTCGGACCTCGACCCCGAGTCCGTGCGCAACGAGAAGGTAAAGGTGTTGCGGTCGTTACGTCCGATCACCGACGAGGACGCCGAACGGGTAACCGTGCGCGGCCAGTACGTCGGCGGCGCCGTCGATGGTGAAACGGTAAAGGGCTACGACGAGGAACGGGGTCAGGCCTCTGACACGGAGACCTTCGTCGCCATTCGCGCCGACATCGACAACTGGCGCTGGGCCGGGGTGCCGTTCTTCATGCGCACCGGCAAGCGACTGCCCGAGAAGCGCACCGAGATCGTGATCCAGTTCAAGCCCCTGCCCCACTCCATCTTCCACTACGAGGACGGCGAACCGCAGGCCAACCGGATGATCATCGAGCTGCAGCCCGAGGAAGACATCTCGCTGACGGTGATGAACAAGAAGCCGGGCCTCGACAGCCGGATGCAGTTGCAGCCGATCAAGATGAGCCTGAGCTGGGGAACTCGCAGCAAGACCGACGCCCCGCTCCGCCGCCGCATCGCCTATGAGAGGCTGTTGCTCGACGCCCTGAAAGGCGACTCGACCTTGTTCGTGCGCCGCGACGAAGCCGAGCAGGCGTGGAAATGGGTCGACGAGGTTTCACAAGCCTGGGTCGATGGCCATGTTAAGCCTCAGGAATATGTCGCCGGGACCTGGGGTCCGGACGACGCGGATATGCTGATGGCCCGTACCGGCCGCGACTGGAACACCACCGATGCTTGAGGCCTTTTCGACACTCGACAGCTGGGCGACGACCATCGCCGGCCGGATCGAGGAAACGCTCGGGGCCGCGGTCATCGACAACGACCGTGCGGCCTTCGCCGGCCCCGGAGGAACGACGCCCTCGCCGATCTATGCCCGACTGGCCCAAGCCGACATCGGCTGGTCGAAGATCGCCGTGACCTTGGTGGATGAGCGCTATGTGCCCGAGACCTCGCCGGACTCGAACGCGCGCCTGATCCGGGACGTCTTGCTGCAGGACAAGGCTGCGGCCGCGACCTTCATCCCGCTCTATACGCCCGAGGTGACGGTTGATCGCGCCGCCGCCGTCGCTGCCCACGCCCTGTTCGACGCCACGGGCGGAGCCGAGGGTCGCTTCGATGTCGTCCTTCTTGGGATGGGCGAGGACGGCCATATCTGTTCGATGTTCCCCAACAGCCCGACGCTGAAGACCCTGCTCAGCCCGACCATCAAGCCGACCGTTCTTGGCGTGCCACACGGCCGCGACGGCTCGGCCCCTACGCTGGAGCGTCTGTCGATCAACCTGCCCTGGCTGATGAAGGCCGAGCGGGTCATCCTCGGTCTCAAGGGCGCCGCTAAACGTGAGGTGTTCGAGATGGAGGCCGAGGGCGATCCCGCCATCCGTCCTATCGCCGCCATGCTCGCCAATCACGTTCCGCTCGAAGTTGTGTGGACGGAGGCCAACTGATGCCGACACTTCATCCTGTAGTCGCGGAAGTCACCGCCCGCATCGTCGAGCGCTCCAGGGCTACCCGCGCCGATTACATCCGTCGCATGGACGCCGCTCGTGACTCGGGCGCCGGTCGCGCCAAGCTCAGTTGCGCCAACTGGGCCCACGCCTTCGCCGGCCAGACCATCGCAGACAAGCTGACGGCGATGGACGGGTCCAAACCCAACGTCGGCATCGTCACCGCCTATAACGACATGCTCTCGGCCCACCAGCCGTTCGAGCGCTTCCCCGATGTGATCCGCAAAGCGGCGCGCGAAGTCGGCGGCACCGCTCAGGTCGCCGGCGGCACGCCCGCCATGTGCGACGGCGTCACCCAAGGACGCCCGGGCATGGAGCTGTCGCTGTTCAGCCGCGACGCCATCGCCATGGCGACAGGCGTGGCCCTGACCCACGATGCCTTCGACTCGGCCATTATGCTGGGCGTGTGCGACAAGATCGTTCCCGGACTGTTCATGGGCGCTCTGGCCTTCGGCCATCTGCCGGTGATCTTCGCCCCGGCCGGTCCCATGCCATCCGGTATTCCGAACGCCGAGAAAGCTCGCGTCCGCGCCCTCTACGCCCAGAACCAGGTCGATCGCGCGACCCTGCTGGAAAGCGAGATCGGCTCCTACCATTCGCCCGGCACCTGCACCTTCTACGGCACCGCCAACTCCAACCAGATGATGATGGAGCTCGGCGGCCTGCATATGCCTTCGACCGCCTTTGTCCATCCGGATACCGGTCTGCGCGACGCCCTGACAGCCGCAGCCGCAAAGCGCGCTGTCGAGCTGGCCCGCAGCGGCGAGTGCCGCATGGCAGACGTCGTGTCGGAGAAGTCGATCGTCAATATGATCGTGGCTCTTCTGGCCACCGGCGGCTCGACCAACCACGCGATCCATCTGGTCGCCATGGCCAAAGCCGC
>DASVTM010000499.1:0-5314 GCA_036387575.1 Brevundimonas sp. | reverse complement strand
CGCGTGATACGACCATTCTGGAAGCCGAAGGCGAAGCCGAGGATGTGACCGCGTTCCGCATCCTGACCGCCGCCGAGTTTGAGGATTTCGAGATCGTCGACGGCGGTCTGAACACACTCGAGGAAACCCGCATTGACCCCTACGTCATGCTGTCTGGGGAAACCGGCCAGCTGAAATGGCAGGCTGGGCTTCGTTATGAGACGACCGACGTCGAGATTACCGACGAGACAGTGGCCGACGATCTGCGCACAACGGGCTCCGATTATGGCATCCTGCTGCCGTCGGCCAGCCTGCGCCTCGCCCTGTCGGACACTGACCGGATCACGGTGGCGGTGGCGCGCACGGTTCGCCGTCCAAACTTCGATAACCTGAGTCCGGTCAAGCTCGAAGAAGAGCATGGTGACAACGACTTCCGCGGCAATCCCTTCCTTGAGCCTGAAACGGCTTGGGGCCTGGACGTCGGCTTCGAGCGTCGTCTGGGGCGTCGCGGCGTGGTCGGCATCAACGCCTTCTATCGCGACGTCACCGACCTGATCGAGGACATCAATACGGGTGAACAAGGCAGCGGTGGAGCCGGCACCTTCATCGAGTCGATCGACAACGTCGGTGACGGCCAAGTCTATGGGGTCGAGTTCGACCTCTCCACGCCGCTGGACTTCATCGGCATGGAACAGACCGGCGTCTTCCTCAACGCCTCGTGGCTGGACAGCAAGGTCGACGACGTGCTGGGCGAACGCCGCTTCAACGACCAGTCGGACTATGTCCTGAACGTCGGCTTTACCCACGACATCAAGACCTGGGGCGCAGCCTTCGGCGCCACCTATCGCAAACAGGGTGATGCTTTCGGTCGGGTCTATGCAGAGGAAGTCCGGACCAGCTATGGCGCTGACTTGGAAATCTTTGTCGAGAAGCAACTGTTCGCCAACACGGTTCTCCGCCTGACGGGGTCCAACCTGCTGAATTCCAGCAAGGACGAGACCTTCGACAAGTTCGACGACCAGAATGATCAGCTCGGTCGCGACTACGACGAGTACGAATTGGAAACGGAGTCCGCTGGGCCCGTTTACCAACTGGTAGCTCGCGTCGCATTCTAGGGCGACGCTTCTTCCGATCCGAAACGGGGCCGGGCGGGGACGTCCGGCCCTTTTTCATATCTGGTGTTCGCCGTCGGGCGTAAGATGATGACTGAAGTTGATGGCCTGTGCGCCACGGCGGCGGGCCGGCTCGCGAGCAGGCGCCAGGACGGCGCGTCCCTTGCAGTCTGGATGGGTGCGGCGTTTCCTGGCGCCGGAATGGGATTGACAGATGCTGCTCGAAGGCGAGGTCGACTGGGTGTTGGTGCTGAGCGTGATCGCGGGCGTCATGACCGTCCTCGCCCTCTTTTCCAGTTGGTTCGCCTACACCCACCGGGAGCGTCACGTTAGCACCTCCGGCGAACTCAACCACGTACAGAAGGTTGTGGCTGAGACCGACAAGCGCCTGTTCGAGACCCTGAACGCCATTCCAGTCGCCATCGTCCAGACCGACATGCAGGGCAAGTTCGTCTTCGCCAACAAGGCGGCTCACCAGTTGATGGGACGACGCGACGCCGAGCTTCTGGGGCTGCGTTTCCATTCCGCGACCTGGGGCATCACCTTTCCCGACGGCCGGCCGATACCGCCTGACATGCTGCCCAGCGCCCGCGCGCTAAGGGGTCAGACTGTCCGGGGCTTCCAGCACATTCTCGCCAACCCTGCGACGCGGCGAAAGATGCTGGTCTGTGTAACGGCCATGCCGATCGAGAATGAGTATGGGCAGATCATCGGTTCGACCGCAGCCGTCGTGGAGACCGAGGGATTGACCACGCCCGAGGCCGCGATTGCACCCGAGAGGGTCTTGCCTCATCCGGACACCGATCTCACCGGCAGGGTCTTTGAATCGGCTTCAAGCCGGCTGGTGGTCGTCTCGCCACACGGTGTCGTGCGGGTTGCTAACGCCGCTGCGCTGCGTCAACTGGACCGGACCGATAGTATCGTCGGTGACGATTTTGCGGATCAGTTCCTTGCAGAGGATCAGCGGCTCGAGGCACGCCACATCCTGCGCGCAGCGCTCACGGCGAAGACGGGACTCGGCACTACCACGGGGCAATTCGACCGGATTTTTGCTCGGGGGGCCGGGGGTGCGACCGTAGTCTGGCGCATTCTGCCCCTGCTCAATTCGGACGGAGTGATCGATGCCCTGCTTCTGGCGGGGGACGAACTCGACGCTGAAATCGAGCCCCGGCCCGCGGGCGATTCCGAAGTAGCGGCGGCAGACGCCCTCGAATATCAGGGCACGCCGGAGCTTACGCCGGAGCCTATGGAAGCCGGGGCCGACACGTCCGAGGCCGCCAGAGATCACGCCCACGGCCTGCAAGCGGTCGAGATCGAAACCCATCCGGGCGCCCATGGATCGACCGATTCCGCTGGGTTGGATGCCCTGCGCGATGAGCGTGACGCCGCCGTTAGCCATGCCGAAGAGGCTCTGTCGCAGCTCCACGCCGCGCGCGCCGAGGCTGAGACGGCCATGGCCGAAGCCGATCGTATTTCTGCTCGCGCCAGAGCCGAAGACGACAGGGCCCGGCGTTTCGAGGACGTAGGTCGCCTGAGCAGCGGCATGGCGCAAGATTTCAATGCCTTGATCAGCGTTATGACCAGCGCGCTCGACATGATGCTGAAACAGGCTGACGATCCCTCGCGGGTTCGCCGTCTGGGGCAGGCTGCGCTCGCCGCCGGCCAGCGCGGCGAGACCATGACGCGTCGCCTTGCGGCCTTGTCAGTCGAGGAAACGGGCGGCGCCCGTACACTTGATTGCGGTGTCCTTCTGCGCGCGATGGAGGGCCGTCTGCGGTCGCTCGCTGGACCTGGCATAGACCTGATGATCGAGGGGCCGTCCTCGTCCGTTCCCGTCCGGATCGATCCGGTGGCCTTCGAAGCTACAGTCCGGGCTCTGGTCACCAATGCGGTCGAAGCCGTCGGCGGCGCTGGTTCCGTCGCCGTACGGCTGGAGACCACGTCCATCGGCGCTCGTCTCTCGGTGCGAGATACCGGCCCGGGCATGGACGGCGACACGATCCCCCGGGCCGCCGAGCCTTTCTTCACCACCAAGTCCGGAGCCGCCGGCATGGGCCTGGCTCAGGCGCGTGCCTTTGCGCGTCAATCCGGCGGAGCCCTGACGATCGACAGCACGCCCGGCGAAGGCGCCGAGGTCGCGGTGACCCTGCCGCCCGACGCGGACTGATTCCGCTTTCGACCGTTAGCGATCCGGTTTCCGGCGTCCTATATTCTGCGTGGTGGTTGACCCCCGGCGGTCAGCGGCTAGTTAAAGCTCGCGCGCTCCCACGCCCGAAAAACCAGACCCCGAGGATCTCATGGCCGAAGCCACCGCCCAATACGACGTCGTCATCATCGGCGGCGGTCCCGGTGGCTATAACGCCGCGATCCGCGCCGGTCAGCTGGGCCTGAAGGTCGCCTGCGTCGAGATGCGCGAAACTCTCGGCGGCACCTGCCTGAACGTGGGCTGCATGCCCTCGAAGGCCCTTCTGCACGCCTCGGAGCTGTTCGAGGCGGCGGTGAAGGAGTTCCCGACTCTCGGCATCGAGATCAGCCCGCCCAAGGTCAACCTGCCTCAGATGATGAAGCAGAAGGGTGAGAGCGTCACCGCCCTGACCAAGGGCATCGAGTTCCTGTTCAAGAAAAACAAGGCCGACTGGATCAAGGGCCGGGGCAAGCTCGCCGGTCCCGGTAAAGTCGAGGTCACCGCAGCCGACGGCACGGTCACGACCCTGGGCGCCAAGAACATCATCATCGCCACCGGCTCCGAGCCCACCCCGCTGCCGGGCGTCGATTTCGTCGAGGGCAAGGTCGTCGACTCCACCGGCGCCCTGTCGCTCGCCGCCATCCCCAACAAGCTGATCGTCGTCGGCGCAGGCATCATCGGGCTGGAGCTCGGCTCGGTCTGGCGTCGTCTGGGCGCCGAGGTAACGGTCGTCGAATATCTGCCGCGCATCACGCCCGGCATGGACACCGATCTGGCCACAGCCTTCCAGCGCTCACTGACCAAACAAGGCATCACCTTCAAGCTCGGCTCCAAGGTGACCGCTGCGAAGACGACCAAGACCGGCGTCGAGTTGACAGTCGAGCCTGCTGCGGGTGGTGCGGCCGAGACCCTGAGCGGCGATGTCGTTCTGGTCGCCATCGGCCGTCGTCCGTACACGGCGGGTCTGGGTCTTGAGACCGTTAGCGTCGAGACCGACAAGCGCGGCTTCCTGGTCAACGACCACTTCAAGGTAGCGGAAGGCGTCTGGGTCATCGGCGACGTCACGACCGGACCGATGCTGGCGCACAAGGCCGAAGAAGACGCTGTCGCAGCCGTCGAGAACATCGCGGGCAAGGCCGGCCATGTGGACTACAATCTGGTGCCGAGCGTGGTCTACACCTCGCCGGAAGTGGCCTGGGTCGGCAGGACCGAGGACCAGCTCAAGGCCGACGGCGTCGCCTACAAGGTCGGCAAATTCCCCTTCACCGCCAACAGCCGCGCCAAGATCAACCACGAGACCGAAGGCTTCGCCAAGGTCCTGGCCGATGCGACAACGGACAAGATTCTGGGCGTCCACATCATGGGTCCGCAAGCCGGCGAAATGATCGGCGAGGCGTGTATCGCCATGGCCTTCGGCGGCGCCTCCGAAGACATCGCCCGCACCAGCCACGCCCACCCCACACGCTCCGAAGCCGTCAAACAGGCGGCCATGGGCGTGGAAAACTGGACCATGCAGGCCTAAAGCCGATGGACCTGAAGCTTACCGGCAAACGCGCCTTGATCTGTGGCGGCTCCAGCGGCCTCGGTCGCGCGGTCGCCACTGCTCTGGTGCGGGAGGGCGTGCACGTCGCCCTGTTGTCGCGCGATGCCGAAAAGCTTCAGCCCATCGCTGACGAGTTGAACGCCATGGGACCGGGCAGGGCGGTCATCGCTCCCGCCGACATGGCCGATCATGCCTCGCTGCTGGCGGCAGTCGATGTGGCCGAGAAGGCGCTCGGCGGACCGATCGAAATCCTGCTCAACAACACCGGCGGGCCTCCCCCGTCGGGCGTGGTCGGGCTCGACCCGGACCTGTGGCGGGCGCAGTTCGAGCAGATGGTGCTGTCCGTGTTCCGCCTGACCGACCGGGTTCTGCCCGCGATGCGCTCTGCAAGCTGGGGCCGTATCCTCAACGTCGCCTCGGTCTCGCTGATCGAGCCCATCGGGACGCTGGGCGTGTCCAATACGCTCCGCGCCTCGATCGCCGCCTGGGCCAAGA
>DASVTM010000498.1:0-2479 GCA_036387575.1 Brevundimonas sp. | reverse complement strand
GCCGTCGTCGTCGACGACCAGCTGAGCCCCGTCCAGCAGCGCAATCTGGAAAAGGAATGGGACTGCAAGGTCATCGACCGCACTGGCCTGATCCTCGAGATCTTCGGTCGACGCGCCCGCACCAAGGAAGGGCGGTTGCAGGTCGAACTGGCCCGCCTCGACTACGAGAAATCCCGCCTCGTCCGCACCTGGACCCACCTTGAGCGTCAGCGTGGCGGCACCGGCTCGACCGGCGGTCCCGGCGAGACCCAGATCGAACTCGACCGCCGCCTGATCGCCGACCGCATCGTCAAGTTGAAGGGCGAGCTGGAGGAGGTGCGCCGTACGCGTGGTCTGCACCGCAAACAGCGCCAGAAAGCCCCGTTCCCGACCATTGCCCTCGTCGGCTACACCAACGCCGGCAAGTCGACGCTGTTCAACCGGCTGACCGGGTCGGAGGTCCTCGCCAAGGACCTGTTGTTCGCCACGCTCGACACGACCCAGCGCACCATTCGCCTGCCTCAAGGTCGTCCGGCCATCGTCGCCGACACCGTTGGCTTCATCTCCGACCTGCCGCACGAACTGGTCGAGAGCTTCCGCGCGACCCTCGAAGAAGTGGGTGAGGCCGACCTCATCCTGCACGTCCGCGACATCGCCTCTCTCGACAGCGCCGCCCAGGCCAAGGACGTCGAGACCGTGCTCAAACAGATCGAGATCCCGGAGGGCAAGACTCGCCGCGTGCTCGAAATCTGGAACAAGATCGACCTCCTCGACGACGAGGCCCGCGACAACATCCTCGGTCTGGCCGAACGGCTGGCGACCGAGGGCAAGGCCGTCGCGGTCTCGGCCTGGACCGGGGAGAGGATCGAACCCCTGCGCCACACCATCACGACCCTGATCGACGATGATCCGGAGACAGAGCTGACGCTTGCCCCTTCGCAAGGTGACGCTCTGGCCTGGCTCTACCAACACGGACGCGTAACGTCGCGCGACACCGACACCGAAGGCCACACCCACGTCGTGGTCCGCCTCGCGCCCCAGGCGTTGGGCCGTTTCGAGCGCCTGTACCCCGACACCATGGCCTGATCTCATGGCCATGATCGAGACCATCCTGCTGCTGCTGCTGGCCGTGGTGGTCTCGGGGGCCGTGGCGCGGATGACCCGACTCGCCCTGCCTCTGGTGCAGATCGCGCTGGGGGCGGTCGTGGTCTTGATCACAGGTCACACCATCGACCTGAAGCCGGACATCTTCTTCCTGCTGTTCCTGCCGCCGCTGCTGTTCCTCGATGGCTGGCGTATCCCCAAGGAAGACCTGTTTCGCGACCGGGCGGTGATCCTTGAGCTGGCGCTGGGGCTGGTGCTGTTCACCGTCCTCGGCCTCGGCTTTCTGATCTACTGGATGATCCCGGAGATGCCGCTGCCGGTCGCGTTTGCGCTCGCCGCCATCCTGTCGCCGACCGATCCGATCGCGGTCAAGGCGATCGCTGCCCGTGTGCCCATGCCCAAGCGGCTGATGCATATCCTCGAGGGCGAATCGATGCTGAACGACGCCACTGGCCTGACCTGCATGCGGATCGCCGTTCTGGCCGCCACCACCGGCGCCTTCTCCATCGATCACGCGGTCGGCACCTTCGCCTGGCTGGCCATCGTCGGTGTCCTTATCGGCATCGCGGTCACTCTGGCCATCACCTACGGCAAGGGCTTCATCAGCCGTAAATGGGGTGAGGACGTTGGGGCCCAGATCCTGATCAGCCTGTTGATCCCGTTCGCCGCTTATCTGGTGGCCGAAGAGGTCCATGCGTCGGGCATTCTCGCCGCCGTCGCCGCCGGCATCACCATGAGCTTCACCGAGCGTGGCGACGGCCAGTCTCTGGCCATGACCCGCATCCGCCGCGCCGTAGTCTGGGACACGGTTCAGTTCGTCGCCAACGGCGTGATCTTCGTCATCCTCGGCGAGCAGATGCCGTCGATCTTCGCCCGCGCCGCCGAGGTGGTCGCCAACACTACCCGTCCGGAGACCTGGTGGCTGGCCGTCTATGTCTTCGGCATCGTCGCCGCCCTTGCCGCCATCCGGTTCATCTGGGTGTGGACCTCGCTGAAGCTGACCCTTTATCGCCGCCGCCATCGCGGTCCGCCGCCCAAGGTCGGTCTCCGTCTGACCATGGTCATGTCGCTGGCGGGCGTTCGCGGGGCCATCACCCTGGCCGGCATCCTGACGCTGCCGTTCGTGCTCGCCGACGGATCGCCGATGCCGTCGCGTAGTCTGGCGATCTTCCTCGCTGCCGGGGTGATCATCGTCTCGCTGGTGGTGGCGACCGTGGCCCTTCCGCGCCTGATGAAGAACATCGAACTGCCGCCCGAACCGTCGCACCAGCAAGAAGAGGACAGGTCCCGCGTCGCGGCCGCTACCGCCGCCCTTCAGGCCATAGAGGACAAGGCCCACGCCCTGGCCGAGGGCAAGCTGGACCCCGACCTCTACGCCGACGTTGCGAGCCGAATC
>DASVTM010000497.1:0-8235 GCA_036387575.1 Brevundimonas sp. | reverse complement strand
GATCGTGACGACTAACTTTATGCGGTCAGCCGGCTGGGGATTGCTACCGTAGAAATCGTGCTCGGTAAGCGTGCGAACCATGCGGTCGCGTCCAAGGAGCAAAGCTAGAGCTTCGATTATCGTTGTTTTACCGCAGTTATTCGGTCCAACGAACACAGTGTGCGTGCCAAACCGCACTCGCGCCTGTCGAATGCCTCTAAAATTCTCGATAGTTAAGGCTGCAATCTTCATGCGCCCCCCTTGGCTAGGCAACCATAGCAGGACTGCGCATATGCTCAACCGCCGCTGCTCTACTTGGCAAGCAGTCCGCAAGCACGTCTCAGACAAGGGCGCTCAAGTGCGCACCTTGCCGACGCCTAGAGCGTCGGGAAAGGTCAGTGAGTGCAGATTGCGAAAATCCCACTGAGTAGGAGCGAGTTCTCACAGCCTTTGTGGTCGGCTAAGCGCCAAGAGCCGACTTAGAGAGACCGCAGAAGACTCAACGATCAGATTTGCTCTGGATGCTCGTTCAAAGTCTAAAATAGTTGAGGGTCTTGGCGGCCAAGTTCACAAACGCAGGCTTCGTCCTAGCGTCAAACAGAGTTCGCTTGGGGTTGTCCAATAGCAAGTCCAAAACTGAGTAAGCGAAGTTGACTTTCGAGAGGGTCTTTCCAGATTTCGACCTAAAGGCTTTCTCCAGCGCTGCCATGCGCGCAGTCACGCCGAGATCGGCTTGGGTAATCATTGAGGATTCCGGGTGGAAGCGGGACAATAGTCGATTGGCCCCATCGACCAACAAGCTTACGTGCAGGAAGTCCTCAAGCTCAGCCGCATTCCCATTTGGCGACTTCACCACGATGATGTCATCTATTCGAACCCCGTTTTTGACTAAGCGCGTCTTAATCGAGTCCCCGCCGGCATCGCCGTCGACCAGATAGAGCATTCCTTTCGCGGTTCCGATGACCGGTGACTGCTGGAAGTCGGCGGTTGACGAGAGACCAGGTACGAACTGTACCCCAAGCGATGCACGATCGAGCGCTGCACGGATCATGGTCGGCATCAGAAGCATATCCGCCGGACCTTCGACCATCACAGCATGTCGAGTAGGGAAGAAGGCCATCGTGGCCGCTCCCATGCCGAAGAGAAGTGGCGTGAACCCTTCCGGGTCGCTGGCCCAAAAGCGGTTCTCGATTTCGGACAAGGTTGGGTCCGCTCGATCGGGCCTAGTCAGTCGCACCCCCATGCCGAGGTCCTCTGGCAAACATCCTGCCGAGTGCGTTGTGTAGATGACCTTCGACGCGACGGTCTGTCTAGCGAGCATCTGAACCAGATCCGCTTGGGCGTCGTAGTGAAGACGCTGCTCTGCTTCATCGATGAGCAGCACCGGTTTTCCCGCCCATTTTCCGCCCGTAAACGCTGCAAGCGCGACGAATAAACGAAGCCCGTCACTTCGCTCGGCGAACGGAGTGTACTGGCTCCCCTCGTTGACAATGTGGATTTCGAGACGGCCATCCCCGACTCTCACCGACACGGAAATTCCAGACTGCTTCCAATCTTCGCGGAAGCGCTTCTCAAGCTGCGCGTTCGCGCGCGCTTGGATAGTCATGAGGTCCGAGCTGCCCCGGTCATGTGCTGCAATGATATCCTTGACGCTCACCTCTGCGAGATCGGCAAGATTATCTAGGGCGGGGGGGATCTTTTGCCTCAACTCGTCCAGGGCGTAGTCCCCTACTAACGTCCGCGCACCTTCATCGAACGAGACGACACCCGGAACTCGCGGCAACAAAGCAGCCATCGCCTTGGCGTTGGGATCTGGCTCGGCCTCTGTCTCGGCAAACCGAGCGGAATGCTCCGAGAGTTTCTGAAGGGGTGCCGGAAGCTTGTCGGTGACCCGGATTTCGAAGCTATTCGCAAGATTCGCCACCACTTGCAGATTTTCGGCGGAAATGTTTTCGGCGTCGCTAGTCAGAATAGCACGGACGTCTGCGACATCTCCGAGCGCCTTTGATTTCTCGTCGTCGCTAAGTGACTTGAGAAACTTCGGATGAGCGACCAGAGCGTCGATGGCACTGAGTAGTCTCGTCCTCGGTCCTCGATCTCTGCTCGGCGGGTTTGGATACAAGGCGTAATTCCGAGTGCCTTCTTGGCCCTTGGTGATATGTAGCCAATAGTTTCCCACCAACCCTGCCGCTTCAAGGTCATGATCGTCGAGAAAGTATCGGCCGACCAACGCAAAATGAGTTTTCGCAACGCCACGTGTGTAATCCTGCGCGGCGGGCGGCAGATCGTTGGCGAGAAGAACGATTGCGGCGAGTAGGGAAGATTTTCCAGCTTCATTGGGACCTAGCAGCGCGACCAACTTCCCGTTGGTCTGAAGCGTCGCTGTCTTTTTAAATCGCCTAAATCCGGTCACGGAAACTGAACTCAGTTCCATTTGGCATCACCCCTCATGAAGGTGCCAGTTGAGTGACATAGATCCGGTCGGTCAAGCCAGCTGTTGCTGCCGGAGCGGGAGCGGCTCCGCCTCACTACACTCCAAAGCCCTAGTTCTGATCGCCATAAACGGAAACGTCGCACGGGTCAGAAGCGGACTCAGTGTGAATGAAGACAAATGCAATGAGGGGGCAGGGCAAAGTCCGTTTGTGACTCTTAGCCGACATTCAGAAGGATCGTTCGTTGAGCTAGGTGCGCGGTGCGTCCGGAGGACGGGCTCGCGGACTTCTTCGACTCCGTCAGATGTAGGCGATTCAGGCGATCCTGAACCGTCGCCGATTGGATGTTGCGGTGTGTCGGCCATCGTCGCTCCTGTCGGCAGCGGAACTTCCCGACCTCGCCATCCTGCTGCAACCTAGGCGCGGAGTGATTCGAGCGAAGGCATGACAGCGTGACGAAGGCGGGGGCGAAGGGCGGTTTCGAGTTTCTGGGCGCGCGCGCATCTAACGCCGGCGACGAGTTTCACGAACTGTGGGCGACCCGGGCGGCGATCCGGCTGCTCGATCGCAACGACGATCTTCAGGCCCTGGCGGTGGAGGGCGTCGCGGCAGTGGATGTGCCGGCAGATGATGTGCGCGTCTGGGACGGCGTGGACTGCACCCTTTATTTTGGCGGGTCGTCCGCCGCCGACGCCCGACACATCCGGATCGAACAGCTCAAATACTCGGCCGCGGCCCCCAACCAGCCGTGGACGGTGTCACGCCTCGTGTCCGGCGATACGCGCCAGAAGACGGTCCTGAACAAGCTTGCGCGCGGATGGGCCGAACTCCGGGCGAAGCAGCCGACGGGCGCCACGCTCGAGACGGCGCTGGTCAGCAATCAGCCGATCGATGACGGCTTGCGGACCGCGCTCAAGACACTGGGCGCCCGGCCCATCAAGCCCAGTCGGACACGGCCGCCCGACACGGCCGACGACGTCGCCTGGTTGGCCTGGGCGATCGATCTCGATCCAGCTGATTGCAAGACCTTCCTGGCGTCCTTCTGCCCCGAGGGCGGCGCCGGATCCCGGTTCGCGGTCGAGGAACGCGCCCTCCAAGCGGTGGCGCTTTGGAGCGATGAGGGTGTCCTCGGGCGACTGTCGGATCTTCGCCGCTACGTCCGGGGAAGAATGGGTCCGCAGCCCGGCGGCGAAGTCATCAGCGCGGAGACCGTCATCTTCCAGATCGGGGGCGTGGAATATACGGCGCTCTTCCCCTGTCCCCCGGACCTCGCCTCGACGGCCAATCCAATCCCTCGGCCTGAAATCGATCAGGCGCTCGGCGACCTTACATCAGGGCGCGTGCGCCGGCTCTGCCTCCACGGCGAGGCCGGGGTCGGCAAGACGACCGCGCTGGCCCAGGTTGGGGCCGGGCTGCCGGCGGGATCCGAGATGGTAGTTTATGACTGTTATGGCGGAGGTCGTTATCTCGATTCCGACGCCCTGCGACATCGCGGGACCGACGCCTTTATGCAGCTCACCAATGAGCTGGCCGCCCGACTGAACCTCCCTCTGTTGGTCGTTCGGAGGACGATGACCGATCCCGTCAGGGTCTTCGCCAATCGGCTGCGGCATGCGGCGGGCGTGCTGGCGGCCGTCAACCCCAATGCCTTTCTGGTCATCGCCGTGGACGCCGCCGACAACGCCATCGCCGCAGGGCGGGCGAAGGGCGAGCCGCCCTTCATTCACGAGTTTCTCGACCTCGGGGACCTGCCCGACAATGTGCGTCTGGTGGTGTCGGCGCGGACGGGGCGATTGCCCGACCTGTCGCTGCCACGGAGCTGGACGCCGACTCCGCTAGGTCCGTTCGAGCTACCGCAGACGACGGCCTTGGTCGCCCGGCAGTTCGCGGTATCTGACGCCTGGCTCAGGGATTTTCACGATCTCACCCATGGCATTCCGCGCGTCCAGAGCTATGCCCTGCGGTCTCACAGCGCGGACGAGGCTCTGGACCGACTTCTGCCCGCCGGAAAATCCCTCGGCGACGTGTTCGTCGGCCTATTCGAGGACGCGCTCAAGAAGAGTGGAGCGGCCGCCGACATCACCCGGATCTGCGCAGGCTTGATCGCCCTGCCACGCCCCATCCCCGTGGCCACCCTGGCCGAGGTCATTGGCGTCGCCGAGGCGCATCTGATCGATTTTTGCGGCGATCTGGCACCTGCGTTGCGGGTGCGGCAGGACGTGATCAGTTTCGCGGACGAGGATTTCGAAGCATTTGTCCGCCAGGAAGGCGTGGCGGAGCTGGACGCGGTTCGCGAGAAACTTGCGAACCACCTTCTCGTCCGGGCGGAAACCGATCGCTACGCGGCCGAACACATTGCCTCGGCCTTGAGTGACGCCGGGCGGCGACTTGAACTTCTGGATCTGGTCGAGGGCGAACCCGCACCCCGTGTGATCATAGACCCGGTCGTGCGGCGGGAGGTCGAGCTGAAACGGTTGCGGCTGGCGATCCAGGCCTGCGGCGCGACCCAGGATCGCGCCCGTGCGCTGAAGTTCGTGCTCATCGGGGCCGAGGGCCAGCGCTCGGAGAAGGCGCTCGCCCAGACGCTACGCGATAATCTCGACCTTTCGGTCCGGTTCGCGAGTGGCCCCCTTGGACGAGTGCTCCTGTCCGAGGGCGGCAAGCAACGTGACCACATCTCTGTCTTCTATCAGCGCCTGCTCCACGCTGCGGACCGTGGCGACACAGTGTCGGGTCGGGAGAGCCAGAAGCTCATCCAGGCCTATTGGGAGAATCACAGGACGTCCGTTCGAAAGACGAGCGGCGTGACCGATACGGATATCCTGGCCCATGTCGATTCCGCCTCACGCCTTGGCGGCGCTGCGGCGGCGATTCAGGCCGCGCGGTCCTGGCAGCCGAGAGGGACCGCCATCCTCCTCGCCGCCGAACTGCCGTCCCGCCTTGTCGCTGCCGGGCGGTCATCAGAGGTCGAGGCCCTTCTCGCGGACCCAGACCTCCCCTCAAGCCTGGCGCCACTGCTCGCCGCGCCGCTCCTCCTGAAGGGCTTCAAGGCCGATCCGGATCTATCGGACACCCTAGCTAGCATCCTGCCATGGCTTCGGCTCCGCGATTTCTACAGAAGCAACGCCGCCGAGGTGACCCGGCACGGGGTGGTCTTGGACCTGGTGTTGTGCTGCTGCGAACTCTCGGCCGGGAATGCCGCCTGTCGACCCGCGATCGACGCCATTCTCAAGGCCATCCTTCGTCCCGAGTTCCGGGGGATCGATGCGCGGTCCGCCTGGGAGGCGCAGAAGCTGGATCTGCTGTTCCGGGCCTGGGCCTTGTCCGAGCGTCTGGCGGGCCGTGAACCTGTGATGCGGTCACTGTTCCTGCCGCGACCGGTCCCATCGTCGCCGCCGGAGCCGGCCGGGCGGAAAGTCCGGCAGGCCGAAAAGGACGCCCGGGACAAGGCGCGGCAGGCGGAAGAAAGCCACGACGCATCGCTTCATGGGATGGTCGATGTCTTCTCAGACCTTTATCGGCTTCGCGCCGACGTTTTCGTGCGACCGTCGGACGCCGAGGCGCTGGAAGAGAACGCTTTGGGCGAGGCGCTGACGCGCGTCGTCGTCAAGGTCCAGCAGTCGGAATGGCGTCTGGGACGCGAACACGGGACGCCGGTTCTCAGGGCCTTGGCAGCGAGATCCCTGCTCGCATTGATGGGCCTTGGCGCGTCGTCCGACGCGATCGTGGACGCCGCCCTTAGGATCCATGGCGGCGATGACGAAGGTCTGCCGAACAAAAGCTTCGTGGAGCGTCTCAGCCTGTGGCCAGAGCAGCACGTTCGCTTGGTGCGAAGTCTCGGCGCACTCGCCCAGGACCGCCGCGACGCCCGGATCGGCGCGGAGGACAAGTCCAGGATGCTGATGGCTATCGCGCGGTATCTGCTGCCCCTGAGCGCAGACGACGCCGGGGCGGTTTTCAATCATGCGATCGAGGCCGCGGCGGAACTGGACAATGAAATCGTCCAGCAGCTGGAGCTGATCGACGCGACCGTCACGCGCGCCGGGGCGGTGATCGTAGAGCCCGGCCGGCTGGCCAACGAGCTGTCGGAGGTCGCGACCGACGCGGGGATTCGGCTGCAGGATCTTGATCACTTCCCTTGGGCGGAGGTCTCACGCGCGCTCGCCGTCCTAGATCCCGTGCAGGCCTTGGCCGCCTGCGCGCGCTGGGAGGACGCGGACCTCGGGGTGCGCGACCGCACCTTGGGACCGGTGGTGCTGTCAGCCCTTCAGTCAGGCCGGATGCGCCCCGAACAGGCCGCGGCGCTCGGTCATCTCCTTGATCAGCCGGATGAAGCGCTGACGGCGAGCCTTGAGACCGTGGGTGGCCCCCTCGTTGAGGAAATGGCCTGGGATCGCCTGATACGAGGGCAGGGCAGGGGCGAACGGATCGTCGCGACCCCTGCAGGTCCCTGGTCCGAGGCCCTCGTCGCCCAGCAGGCCTTCCTCAACCGCCTGACGCCTGGAATGCAGCCCGACCCGGAGGCCGAGCCACCGGACAGGACCGGCTCGGGGGCGGGCGCCGACGCCGCGCCTTGGCCTGCGGCCGTCCTAACGGACGCTGCCGCCCTAGGCGACGAAGTTCTCGCGCGAATGGAGGCGGACCGGGCACAAGAGCGTTACGGGGGGGCCGACCGTCACCTAACCGACGCGCGGGCGGCGGCCACCGCTGACCGGGTGGGGCACTTGGAGGCCTTGGCGCGCTTGGCCGGGCCCCGGCTGGGACGCGCGGTCGCTCACGCCCTGCTTGGAGCGCTGACCGACTGGCGAGGTCTGCCCGCCGTCGACGGCTGGCGTCGCGCGCACTTGGGCCAGGTGATCGCCGACCGCCTTCCGGAGCTCACGCGCTACGTCCGGTTTCCCGATCAGCCGCTCGATGATTTGCTGGAGCTGGCCGAGCTGGACGACGCCGCCGTCGTCGAGACCCTGCTCAAAGGCATCGAGATCCATGTGGGGGAGTTGGACGGGGAGTCCCTGTTCGGACTGGCGCATCGGGCGGCGGTCCGCTTGCCGCCGGCCGCCGCCGCCAGTCTGACCGACTGGTTCATTGGACGGCTTTACCACCGTATCCCACTGAAGGATCGGGAGGCCGTCCCGCCAGACGCCATCCCCGCCACGGTGGATGAGGCGGTCGCGCGCTATCTCTTCGCCGTCATGGGAGACATCGACGTTCGCCTGCGCTGGCGCGCCGGGCATGCGCTCCGTCGGCTGGCGCGCCTCGGCGACACCGCGAGTCTCGACGAACACCTCAAACAGTTCGCCCGGCGGGAAGAGCCGGCGTTCCGATACCACGACGGCCCCTTTTACTGGCTCGCGGCGAAGCAGTGGGCGGTAATGACATGGACCCGGATCGCCTCCGAACGCCCGCAGGTCGGCGTCCGCGCCCGGGACGCCCTGTTCGACACTGCGACGGACCCGGCACTGCCTCACCTGCTTATCCAGCTCATGGCCCGGGACGGCTGTCTCGCCCTGTCGACCATGGGGGTGGTGACCTGGACGGCTCAGGAGGCTAACGCGATCCAGGCCGTCGGCGTGACGCCGCACCCTCGAAAACACATCTCGCAGAAGCGGGGAGGACTGGGCCGTTACGAGCGACGGGATGGACGCAAGGTCCGGCGGTTCGACTTCGACGGCTTGGACACCTTGCCCTACTGGTACGATCCCGTGCTCCGGTGCTTCGCCACACTCAAGCCCGAAGCGCTGCTAGAGGAAGCGGAGCGGTGGATCCTCGATGTCTGGGGCCATGCGCCCGAGCCTTGGGCACTGGACCGGACACGTCGGCGAAC
>DASVTM010000496.1:0-6895 GCA_036387575.1 Brevundimonas sp. | reverse complement strand
CCAAGCGTCCGCAGAACCGGCAGGGCGACATTGTAGACCGGTGTACCCTTGTTAGTCCGCCCCTCCGGCGCTCCTCGGTGGGCGTGGCCATGCACCACCAGACTGATGTTGTCATAACGGTCGATGGTCTCGGCCAGCCGCGACGACCCCAGGAAGGCGTGGATCTCGGGTGGCTCACCCATCACAGTGTCGACCACCGGGGAATAGTGCAGCAGCACCACCGAGCGTTCGGTGCGCAGGGTACGGATCGAGTTCTCGATCGCGTTGGCGTCCTCGACGGCTTCCTGCACGAAGGTCTTGATCGAGCTCTCGCCGAAAGAACTCAGCATGTAGCGACCAAAGCCGCCGACGAAGCCCTTGCCGCCTGCAAAACCGACGCCCTCGATCTCAAAGGCCTGGCCGGTCAGCATCCTGACCCCGGCGTCGCACAGCATCTTCGTCACATGCTCCGGCTGGCCGCATTCGTGCTCGTGATTGCCCAGCACGCCGACCATCGGGATCTTGCAGGCCCGAAGGTCCTCCAGCAGAATCTCGACCTCGCGCGTTTTGCCGAAATTGGTCAGGTCTCCGCACAGGCACAGAACATCGGCGTCCTCGTGCACCCTTTCGAAGAGGGCCCGGTGAGGTCGGTCGTGGTTCTCTCCGACATGCAGGTCGCCGACGGCCGCCACGCGCAGCTTCCTGAGCGGACCCGAGTCCATGCCGGGCTGGGGCGTTTGGGGGTCGGACGATATGGGGCTGGCGTCGCTCATGCCGATTTCCTTCAATGGCCGAGGTTGACCGGATCGTGGGTCTCATCGAGGCCCTTGCCGACCACGTCGCCGAAACCCCACTCCGAGATGTCGAGGACATAGTCGCGGGCGCTGAACAGCCGCCCCCGGCAAACCTTCACGCGGGGCGCCGGCAGGTTGACCTGGGCCGCCAGTCGTCCGGTCAGCTCCGTCATCAGCCAGGCAGGGACCCGACCTCGCTCGGTCGGATAGGCGAAGCGAAAATTCAGAAGGTGCGCGGTCAGCACCTCCCAATAGAGGTCCATCTGATCCAGCAGGCTCTTCCAGTCGATCGCGTCCGACTGTTTCAGGATGATATGGTTCACATCCGCCCCGTCGTAGCGGTAGCGATCCTGGATGAAGACCTTCGACAGGATCAGGGCCGTAGGCGGTGTGATCGCGACCTCATGGCCATAGACCTCGATCGTATCCTCGCCGAACCAGGCGTCGTTGACGGCGATGGTCCCGTTGGACATGGCGAAGATCACGTCGAAGAAATGCTTCTCGTCCTTCCAGACCTTGGCGATCCAGCGCTCGTCCTCGACGTCGGTCCGGTAACCGCGCGCCTGGAAATACGCGAGAATGCGGGGATAATCGCCCGGCTTGCAGAAGACATCCAGATCCTTGGTCGGTCGCCGGATGCCAGTATAGGCAGTGACCGCATAAGTGCCCGACAGCAGAAAGGGAATCCCGCTCTCCTTGAGCAAGCGCAAACTCTCTTCATAGAAGTCGAGTGCATCCGCCGGCGGATGAAAGGTCGGATCGGTGATGGTGTCTGACACGGCGGCCCCTCCTCGGACGAGGTTGAGCAACGGATCGGCGGTGGCGCAGGTTCCTGCGACGCATGACACCGTTGGCGCCTGAAATTTAACCTCTGCGTGCGATCACAGTTTAATTCGCAGCCGGAGGGGCCGAAATGCGCGGTCGTTGGCGACTGTTCAGACACGATGCGGGACAGGCCTCAGGGCCACCGGCCTGGGCGTATGTGGTCCTGTTCGCCGCCTGTCTACTGGTGGGGATCTGGAGCGCGCGGACGTTTCAGGCGGTAGTTATATGGCCGGCTAACGGAGTCATGCTCGCCGCCGCCCTGCAGTTGCACAGACGTCAGGCTATCCGCGTTCTGGCGGTTTGTTTCGCGCTCAATATCCTCGGCAACCTGGTACGCGGTGATCCGCAGCCCTTCCTGTGGCTGAACGCGGTGCTGAATCTCGGCGAGGCCTGTCTGGCCGCCCTGATCGCGCGCCGGGTCTGCGGCGCTGCCCTCGACCTGCGGCGACCAAGGCGTCTGGCCAATTTCGCGCTGCTGGCGGTGGTTCCAGCCGTACTGCTCTCTGCATTCGCCATCCTCAGTGTGGCTGGGCCAATGCGCGGATACACCACGCCGATTTACCTGTTCACCCTGCACCGCTTCTTCGACATGGAAACCCTCGGTCTGCTGGTAGTCGCACCAGCCCTGTTGTTGATCGCCAAGTCGCACAGGTTCCGCTCGACGGCCCCGGCCTCGCCTCTGGAGACCTCGGTCGTCGTGTCGCTTCTGTTCGTCGTGACTGCCGCCGTCTTCTTCCAGTCGATCACGCCTGCCGCTTTCGCGATTTTCCCCTTCCTGCTGCTGGTATCGTTCCGCACCTCGCCGTCCTGGGTAGCGGGCTCGATCATGGGAGTAGCGATCATCTCCGGCGTCGCAACGGTCACCGGCCATGGTCCCGTGCAGATGACCCAGCTTCCGCCTCTGCCGGGGCTTGAGCAGGTCCCGCCGCTGCTGCGCCAGCTAACGATCTATTACGTCTTTCTGCTCGGGGTCATCGTGACTGCCCTGCCGGTCTCAACTGCGATGTCCGAGCGCCGTCGTCTGATCGAACGGCTCGAGCGTCGCACCCTCTCCGCCCACAATGCCCGCCTGCGCGCAGAGGAGGCCGACGCCGCCAAATCCCGCTTCCTGGCCTTGATGAGCCACGAGATGCGCACCCCCTTGAACAGCGTCACCGGTTATGCCGAGGTTCTCGCCCGTCGCCCCGATCTGGACCCCGTGGCCGTGGAGCAGCTCGCCAATATCCAGCGCTCGGGCGACGCCCTGCTGTTGCTGGTGGAGGATGTGCTGGAGATTTCGCGTGGCGACAACGCCCTGTGTCTGGCTCCCCTGTCCCTGATGGACGTCATCGCCGCCGCAGCCTCGCCGAGCCGGATCACTGCGGACGACAAGGGCCTGTCCCTCGTTGTCGACGTCCGGCCCGACGCTCTTCCCGAGATGATCGGGGACCGCCGACGTCTGCGCCAGGCCTTGCATCACCTGATCTCGAACGCCGTGAAGTTCACTGATCGCGGGACGATCACCGTTCGGGCTGACCGCATCAACGACGAAGTTCTGATTGCGGTCACCGACACCGGTTGCGGGCTCGATATGGCCGGCGTCGACCGGCTATTCGGCGCCTTCGTCCAGGGAGACGACTCCATTAGCCGCGCTCATATCGGCGCTGGTATCGGCCTGACCCTGGTTCGGCGCCATGCGGGACTTATGGGGGGTTCGGTGGTGGTCGACAGCCGACCCGGCGACGGCGCCACTTTCACCCTGCGTCTGCCCCTGGCCCTGGCCGAAATCGGCGCCTCGAGCACTCTGGCCACTGGCGCTGAAGCGGCTCTCGCGAACGACATTGACGAAGGCGATGATGCGCGATGCGCCCGCGTTCTGGTCGTCGATGACCATCCCGCGAATCGCGAGGTCGCCCGGTTGATGCTTACGGCGATCGGTTGCGAGGTCACTGAGGCCACAGATGGCGAAGAAGCCATCCAGATGGCCGCCACGCAGGTTTTCGACCTGATCCTGATGGATGTACGCATGCCGCGCGTTGACGGCCTCGCCGCGACCCGCGCCATCCGCGCTGCCGGCAATGGCGTGCCGATCCTGGCCGTCACGGCTGACGCCATGCCCGAGGATGCGGCACGCTGCCTCGCCGCAGGTATGGACGACCATCTCGCCAAGCCGATCTCGCACCACGCCCTGTATTCGGCGATGGAACGTCTGATGTCTGGCCAACGCCGGGTTCAATCTGAACTCGAGGACGCCGAAGCCGCGTAGGTCAGGCTTCTCACGGCATCGGCGATGATCCTGTCATGGTCGAAGGCCAGCGTTGGCAACCGGTTCAAAGCGAACCACCGGCAGTCCGCCGCATCATCTCCCGCCGTCGCCTCTCCCGAACCCTCCTCCGCTCGCGTCCAGTAGGCGACCGTCACGGTCCGTCCACGGGGATCACGCCCGGGTGTGCTGTAGGTTCCGAACAGGCGTAACGGGCCGGCCTCGAGACCTGTCTCCTCCTTCAGCTCGCGCGTCGCGCAAACCTCCAGCGTCTCGTCCTCCTCGAGGAACCCACCCGGCAGCGCCCAACACCCGGCGAATGGCTCTCCGCCCCGCTGGATGAGCAGGATCGACGCCTCCCCGTCACGGTCCGCGAAGACCGCCACGTCGGTCGTCACCGCCGGACGCGGCCAGTCGTAGCAGTGCTTTGTCATATCGGATCTCCGCCGGCCGAACGCGCAGCCAGCGCCGCCTTGATCTCGGCAATGTCGGCCAGCAGCTGGCGCTGTTCCTCATCGGTGAATCTGTGCTGGTCCTCGATCATCGTTCCGATAATCCGGCCAATCAGCAGCGGCAGGATGAACAACAACGTTGCATGCATCAGCAGGACTGCGATCAACCGACCACCCAGTGTCGCCGGATACATATCGCCATATCCGGTGGTCGTAGCCGTCACCACCGCCCACCATACTGCATCGAAAAAGGGTTTGTGCTCCAGCATGGCATAGGCCGCGGCGCACACGACAATCACCGCCAGATACAGCAGCAGGAGCTCACCGATGCTGTTGGTGACGCGAACGATCAGCTTCATGGTCTTTCCCGGAGAGAACAAAAAACGTCTCGCAATCCTGACGCGCCGCCGCGCGAAGGGAAAGACTGGCGGGTCGGACGCGAGATGCGTGGGCAAAATGATCCCCAGCCAATCCGCTAACCTCTGGATAAATACGCTAGATATAGCGTGTCGTACAAAAGTGATCGCAACATAGCCGCTTTGGCTCTTGGCGCCGGGCCGATCCGACCGCATGGTGAATGCAGTCCACGGAATCGTTCGAAAGCTCTCCTCAGATGAACGCCCACGCCATCATCAAGCCCGGCACTCCCGGCCTTCTGACCCCCTCGGCAGCCTACAAGCCGTTCCGTTATCCGTGGGCGTTCGACATGTGGAAGACCCAGCAGCAGGTCCACTGGATGCCCGAAGAAGTGCCCCTCGGCGAGGACATGAAGGACTGGGCCGTCAACCTGAACGACAAGGAGCGCAATCTGCTGACGCAGATCTTCCGCTTCTTCACCCAGTCGGACATCGAGGTCGCGGACAACTATATGGAAAAATACGGTCGGGTGTTCAAACCGACCGAGGTCAAGATGATGCTCGCCTCGTTCGCGAACATGGAGACCATCCATATCGCGGCCTACGCCCTGCTGCTCGAAACCATCGGCATGCCCGAGAGCGAGTTCGGCGCCTTCATGGAATACGAGGCCATGCGGGCCAAGCATGACTACATGGCCCAGTTCGGCGTGGACTCCGAGGCGGACATCGCCCGCACGCTCGCCATGTTCGGCGGCTTCACCGAAGGGCTGCAGCTGTTCGCATCCTTCGCGATGCTGATGAATTTCCCGCGCCAGAACAAGATGAAGGGCATGGGGCAGATCGTCAGCTGGTCCGTGCGCGACGAGAGCCTGCACTGCGACGGCATCATCAAGCTGTACCACGCCTTCAACGCCGAGACCGGCGTCGTCACCAAAGCTGTCGCCGACGACATCGTCCAATGCTGCGAGACCGTCGTGGGCCTTGAAGACAAGTTCATCGATCTGGCCTTCGAGGCCGGCGACGTGAACGGCATGACGCCCGACGACATCAAACAATACATCCGCTTCATCGCCGACTGGCGCCTGCGCCAGCTCAAGCTGCCGGAACTCTACGGCATCAAGGAAAACCCGCTGCCGTGGCTGCAGTCGTTGCTGTCGGGCGTCGAACACGCCAACTTCTTCGAAGCCCGCGCCACCGAATACTCCAAAGCCGCCACCCAGGGTTCCTGGCACGGCAGCGAAGGCGTCTGGGGCGAGTTCGACAAGATGATGGCCCGCCGCGACATGAGCATGATCGCGGGCTGATCTCTCCAAACTCCGCTCATCCCCGCGAAAGCGGGGACCCAGCACTTTGGCGACACAGGTAACGATGTCAGCGGACGAATCTGATGTGTTCGTTGTGCATCAAGGGACTGGGCCCCGCTTTCGCGGGATGAGCGGTGATTTTGCATGACCCATCCTCTTAACGTCGCTCTCGTCGGCTACGGCTTCGCCGGCAAGACCTTCCACAGCCCGCTGATATCGGCGTGTCCCGACCTCCAGCTCCACACAGTCGTCTCCACCCGGCCAGACGACGTCCTCGCCGACTGGCCGGACGCGCAAGTCGTCCATGACTTGCCCACGGCTCTGGCCGACCTCGAGATCGACCTCGTCGTCATCGCCACCCCGGACGCCCTCCACGCGGAACAGGCCGAGGCCGCCCTGACGGCGGGCAAGGCCGTCGTAGTCGACAAGCCCTTCGCCCTCAGCCTCGCCGACGCCCGCCGGGTCGTTGCCCTCGCCGAGGAGCGCAACCTGTTCCTTTCCGTGTTCCAGAATCGCCGTTGGGACGCCGACTTCCTCGCCTTGAAAGCCGAGATCGCCTCGGGTCGCCTCGGTCGCATCGTCACCTACGAGAGCCATTTCGACCGCTATCGTCCGGTGGTCCGCGACCGCTGGCGCGAGGGTCCCGGCGGCGGTGTCTGGCAAGACCTCGGCCCCCACCTGATCGATCAGGCGCTGGTTCTGTTCGGTCGACCGCTCGGCATCACCTGTGATCTGGCCATCCAGCGCGACGGCGGCCTCGCTCCCGACTGGGCCCATGCGGTCCTGCGCTACCAACACATCCGCGTTGTCCTCAACGCCGCCATGCTGATCGCCGCACCCGATGTCCGCTTCGCGGTTCACGGCACGAAAGGCAGCTGGCTGACCTCGGGCCTCGACCCGCAAGAAGATCAGCTCAAATCCGGAATGCCCGTCGGCTCTGCAG
>DASVTM010000495.1:0-1621 GCA_036387575.1 Brevundimonas sp. | reverse complement strand
ACCTTGTCCTGAGTCAGGGTGATGAAACAGAACGGCTCGTTCTTTTCGAAGCGGATCTTGCCTGGGCGCGTGAACAGCCAGTTCATGGTGAAGGGGAAGGGCAGCCAGTCGGTCTCGACCAGGCCGCTCAGGGCCTGGATGCCGTCCTTGATATGGTTGGGCGAGCCCATCACCCACATCGACCAGCCTGGCGGCGTCTTGAAGAGATAGCCCGCGTGCAGCGTCAGCACCCCGTGGCTGAAGTGCGACTTGGCGAATTCATGGAAATCGGGGTGCGGCACGTCGGGGGTGAGCTTGATCGATTCCTGGTAGACGTTGCCGTCCCACTCGGCCGTGAAGCCCATCGGACAGAGCAGCTCCCAGCCCGAGGTGTTGGCCATGCTGAGCGGCAGGCAGCGATAGGGATGGCGCTCCATGAAATGGTCCATCCAGGCCCGCGACTGCCGGCCGGCGACGATTTCCGGCAGCCGGTTGCTGGTCGGGTAGCATTCCAGTTCCATGGGTCTCTCCGCGGCGCTGCAAATCCTCTAACCTTCGCGCGCGCGGGACGCTAGAGAACCGGCAAGATGAAAGACCGCGCCGCCCTCTTCGCCCATCTCGAAGCTCACGGGATCGGCCATTCGACGCTCGACCACCCGGCCGTGTTCCGCGTCGAAGAGGGTCTGGAGATCAAGGCGGCGCTTCCGGGCGGCCATACCAAGAACCTGTTTCTCAAAGACAAAAAGGACCAGCTCTGGCTGATCTCGGCGCTCGGCGAGACCACGATCGATCTCAAGAAACTGCCGGCTGCGATCGGATCGGGTCGGCTGTCGTTCGGCTCGGCCGACCTCATGCAGCAGACGCTGGGCGTGACGCCGGGCTCGGTCACAGCCCTGGGGCTGATCAACGACACGCAGCATCGGATCCGCTTCGTGCTTGACGCCGCGCTGGCGGGCGCCGATCCGGTCAATTTCCATCCCCTGACCAATGAGGCCACCACAGCGCTGAGCCAGGCCGGTTTTGCCGCCTTTCTCGCCAGCGTCGGCGTGACGCCCATCATCGTCGATTTCGAGACCCTGACGATCATAGACGGGCCCTCGCGCGGTTGCGGCTCGGCAGCCTTGCGACCATCTTTGCCATGAACGCGTTCAATCGCCCTGAGGAGTTGTCACCGCCCATGAGCCTGATCGGCGAAACCCAAACCAAGCCCGCTTCCGACCTGATCAAGGAGGGCACTGACGCCGGCTTCATGGCCGACGTGATCGAGGCGTCGCGGAGCGTTCCGGTCATCGTTGACTTCTGGGCGACCTGGTGCGGCCCCTGCCGTCAGCTGACCCCCACCTTGGAAAAGGCTGTGCTGGCCGCCGACGGCAAGGTCAAGCTGGTCAAGATCGATGTCGACAAGAATCCGGCCTACGCCGGCCAACTGCGCGTGCAGTCGATCCCCACCGTCTACGCCTTCGTGAACGGCCAGCCCGTCGACGGATTCCAGGGGGCGCAGCCCGAAAGCCAGATCAAGGCCTTCATCGACCGCCTGTCCAAGACCGGCGCGGGCGCCGACGGGGCTGGCGAGGTTGAAGCCCTGCTGGCTCTGGCGGCGGAGTCCGCCGCCGTGGGCGACCTCGGCGGCGCCGCCCAGGCC
>DASVTM010000494.1:0-1981 GCA_036387575.1 Brevundimonas sp. | reverse complement strand
CCTCGCCGGACGCGACGTGCTCGGCATCGCCCAGACGGGCACCGGCAAGACCGCTGCCTTCACCCTCCCCCTCATCGACAAACTGTCCAAGGGCCGCGCCCGGGCAAGAATGCCGCGCGCCCTCGTTCTGGCTCCGACGCGCGAACTGGCCGACCAGGTTGCGATGAGCTTCGAGAAATATGCCAAGGGCACCAAGCTGAGCTGGGTGCTGCTGATCGGCGGCGTTTCGATGGGCGAGCAGGTCGCTGCGCTGAACAAGGGCGTCGACGTCCTGATCGCTACACCGGGCCGTCTGCTGGCCCTGTTCGAACGCGGCAAGATGATGCTGAACGGCGTCGAGATCATGGTCATCGACGAAGCCGACCGGATGCTCGACATGGGCTTCATCCCGGACATCGAACGCATCTTCAAGCTGACGCCGCCCAAGCGCCAGACGTTGTTCTTCTCGGCGACGATGCCGCCCGAGATCACCCGGCTGACGACCCAGTTCCTCAAGGACCCGACCCGGATCGAGGCCTCGCGCCCCGCCATGACGGCCGAGACCATCACGCAATATCTGGTCCGCATTCCGAGCGCGGACCCGAAAGCCAAGCGCGCTGCGCTGCGGGTTCTGGTCGGTCGTGACGACGTCAAGAACGGCATCGTCTTCTGCAACCGCAAGTCTGAAGTCGACGTGGTCGCCAAGTCGCTGAAGCAGCACGGCTTCGACGCCGCGCCGATCCATGGCGATCTGGACCAGTCGCTGCGCACCAAGACTCTGGCGGATTTCCGCTCGGGCGCGCTGAAGATCCTGGTGGCGTCGGATGTCGCCGCACGCGGTCTCGACATCCCCGACGTCAGCCACGTGTTCAACTACGACGTCTCGCACCACGCCGACGACTACGTCCACCGCATCGGCCGGACTGGTCGCGCGGGCAAGACGGGTCAGGCCTTCATGCTGGTGACCCCGGCCGACGACAAGGGGCTGGATAAGGTCCTCAAGCTGATCAAGATGGCTCCCGAAGAACTCAAGCTGGACATCGACTGGTCGAACCTCAGTGGCGCTGCGCCTCGTCGTGAGGCGCCGGCTCGTGAGACATCCGCTCGCGACGGTGCAGGCCGCGAAGGTTCGGGCCGCGAAGGTTCCTGCCAGGAAAAACCGGAAGGCCGGAGCCGTGGCCGCGCCCGCCGCTCTGAATCCTCTTCGGAGGCCATCGCGCCCATCGAAGCCTCGACGGTCATCACGCCCGCCGCACCTGTTGTTGCCCCGGCCGACACGGATGAAGCCCCTGCCCGGCGCACGCGCAGCCGCCGTACACGCGGTGGCGAGAAGACCATCGTTGCAGAGCCGGTCCTCGCTGACGTTCGCGGAGCAACTGTCGTAGAAGCGCCTGTGCAAGCACCGCCTGAAGCCACAAAGGCTGAACCGGCGCCCGCCGCTGAACCTCGTCAAAGCCGTGAACCGCAACTGCGTCAGGCCGATCGTCCGGGTGCCTCGAAGGACCGCGAACTGCCGCCGGCTCGTGAAGGTGCAGGCTTCGGCTCCGATATACCCGCCTTCCTGCGCCGCCCGGTTCCTGCTCGCGGGTAGTCACGCGTCCGTATGACCTCAGGTTGAGTGGCGGGGTTTTTCCTTGCCGCTTAACCCGTCGTTACGGAACCGCGGTTAACGTACTCTCCGTCGGCGTCAGAAGACGTATCGGGGGATAGCGATGACAACCCAGGTCGAACTAGCGCTTAGAGGACCGGAAGCTTTTCAGCTTGCCCGTAGCGCCCTGACCGAAATGGAGTCCGCAGGCGTCTGGCCGACTCCACTCAATTTCGAGCTCTGGCTCCATTACGTCAATGACCCCGAGGGACCGCTCGGCCGCGAGATTACGCGTCTGATGGCGACCAAGGACGCCTTCACCGAAGGCACGGCCGAGATGCTGGCTGCCGAATACCTGCCCCGTGGCCGTTTGTCTGAAGAAATCCGCGACGCGGGCGCTGTCCTGAACCGCGA
>DASVTM010000493.1:0-1776 GCA_036387575.1 Brevundimonas sp. | reverse complement strand
CGGCCATCGCCATCCTGTGCATCGCTGTCGGCGCGGGCGCCGCAGGCGCCTTGAATATGGCGATCGAGGGCGAGACCGACGCCCTGATGCGCCGCACGCGCGGTCGTCCCGTCGCGGCAGGTCGCATCAACAAGAACGACGCAATGGCCTTCGGGGCCGTGCTGTCGTTGTTCTCGGTCATGCTGCTGGGCATGAACACCAACTGGCTGGCCGGCGGGCTGCTGGCCCTGACCATCGTCTACTACGCCGGTTTCTACACCATCATGCTGAAGCGTCGGACGCCCCAGAACATCGTCATAGGCGGCGCGGCGGGCGCCCTTCCGCCAGTGATCGGCTGGGCGGCGGCGACGGGCTCGGCCCCGTGGCAGGCCTGGCTCCTGTTCGCCATCATCTTCCTGTGGACCCCGCCGCATAGCTGGGCTCTCGCCCTCTATTCGGCCGGCGACTACGCCAAGGCGGGTATTCCGATGATGCCGGTGGCCCGGGGTGCAAAGTCGACCCGACTGCAGATCCTGATCTATTCGCTGGTGTTCGTGCCGGTCGCCATTGCTCCCGGCCTCGTCGGTCTCGGCGGCTGGATCTATCTGGCGGTCTCGATCCTCGGCGGTCTCGGCTTCCTCGGTCTGGCCTGGCGCCTGTATCGTTCACGCGCCGGCGATGAGCCTGACAAGGCCGACACCGTGGGTCGCGAAGCCGCGATCTACGACGTCAAGCTGGCGGCCAAGCCCGCACGCAACCTGTTCGCCTTCTCGATCCTGTATCTGTTGGGACTGTTCGCCGCCTTGCTGGTCGAGAACCTGTCCAACCTGTCGCCTGTTTCGTTCTAGGGTTTTTCGCTGATGGTCGTCCAACTTACAGCCGTTGAACTGGCGGCCCGCAAGCGCCGCAACGTCTGGATCGCGCTCGCTCTGTGCGCCTTCATCATGCTCCTGTTCAGCACCACCTTCCTGAGGATGCAGGCTAACCAGAAGGCCGAACAGGCCAAGGCTGCGGCTTTGGCGGCCGGGCCGATGCATCCCGAGCGCACGTATGATTCGAAGATGGCGCCGTCTCCGGGGACAGTACAATGAGTGCGGGCAAGAAACGCGCGGGCCTGATCGCCATCATCTGCGGCGGAACCGTCGTCGCCATGACCGGGGCCGCCTTCGCCGCCGTCCCGCTCTACAAGATGTTCTGTCAGGCGACAGGCTTCGACGGCACGGTGCGCAAGGCTGAAAAGGCTCCGGACCAGATCCTCGACCGGATGGTCACCATCCGCTTCGACACCAACGTCCGCGACCTGCCGATGAAGTTCACCGCCGAGCAGAACACCCAGCGGGTGCGGATCGGCGAGACCGGCATTGCCTGGTTCGACGTCACCAACACGTCCGACAAGCCGATCCAGGCCCGCGCGGCCTACAACGTCGTGCCGGAATACGCCGGACCGTATTTCCAGAAGCTGCAATGCTTCTGCTTCGACAGCCAGACGATCGAGGCGGGCGAGACGCGGAAATTCCCGGTCCAGTATTTCGTCGCCCCCGAGCTGGCCACCGATCGTGAGGCGCGCGGCGCCACCGAGATCACGCTCAGCTACACCTTCTATCCGTCAAAGGACGGCGCTCCTGAGGCGCTCGGAGACGGCCAGACCGGTCTGGCGATCCCGGCGCGCAGCTAAACCGCAGCGCCGATCCGAGGTCGAGCCTCATTTTTGCCGTGCCGTCGCTCGACGCACCGGAAAAATGGGCTATAGCCTGACAACGACTTTCGACTTCTCCACGAGATACTGACGATGGCCGA
>DASVTM010000492.1:0-6078 GCA_036387575.1 Brevundimonas sp. | reverse complement strand
ATCCGCCGCGACCTCAGCCGCCATCCTCAGCTTGATCATCGGCATCGTGGCCGCCTTGTTGATCTCACTGGTCGCAGGGGTTGTCCTCTCCCGTTCGATCGCCACCTCGATCCTTGGCCTGATCAGCGAGATGAAGCGACTTGTCGGTGGCGACACCAGCATCGGCGTGCCCCAGGCGTCCCGCAAGGATGAGATTGGCCAAATGGGCGTGGCTCTGATCGCGTTCCGTGACGCCGCAATCGAGAAGAACCGTATCGAGGCCGAGGCGCTGGCGAACCGATCGCAGTCCGAAATCGAACGTGCTGCCAGCGAGGCCGAGAAGGCACGCGTCGCCGCGGAGGACGCCGTGGCCATCACGGCCTTGGGCGAAGGCCTGTCGGCGATCGCCGACGGAGACCTTACACACCGCTTCACCGCCCAGGTCGCGGCCCGGTCGGAAGGACTGAAGACCAACTTCAACACTGCGGTGGTTCAGCTTCAGGACACGATGTCGGTCGTCGTCACCAACGTCTCGGCCATCCGGTCGGGATCGGGCGAGATCAGCCAGGCCGCCGACGACCTGTCGCGTCGTACCGAACAGCAGGCCGCTTCGCTGGAGGAGACCGCCGCCGCCCTCGACGAAATCACCGCCACGGTCAACCGCACCGCCTCTGGCGCCCGTCAGGCTTCCGATACCGTCCAGGCCGCCAAGGGCGACGCAGAGACCAGCGGCAACGTGGTTCGCGACGCAGTCACGGCTATGGGCGCGATCGAGAAATCGTCGCAGGAAATCAGCCAGATCATCGGCGTGATCGACGAAATCGCCTTCCAGACCAACCTGCTGGCCCTCAACGCCGGCGTCGAGGCCGCCCGTGCGGGTGATGCTGGCCGCGGTTTCGCTGTCGTCGCCTCCGAAGTGCGGGCCCTGGCCCAGCGCTCCGCCGAAGCGGCCAAGGAGATCAAGGTGCTGATTTCGGCATCCTCGACCCAGGTCAAGACCGGCGTCAGCCTGGTGGGTCAGACCGGTGAGGCGCTGCAACGCATCGTCAGCCGCGTCGCCGAGATCGACGGTCTGGTCTCCGAAATCGCCGCCTCCGCCCAGGAACAGGCGACCGGCCTTCAGCAGGTCAACACCGCCGTCAACCAGATGGATCAGGTGACCCAGCAGAACGCCGCCATGGTCGAGGAATCCACCGCCGCCAGCCACTCGCTGTCGCAAGAGGCCGAATCCCTCGCCAGCTCTGTCGCCCGCTTCAATATCGGCGCCCAGAATGGCGCCCAGGGCGGCGTGCGAGCGGCACAACCCGCCCGGCCTGCGCCGCGCCCGGTTCACCGTCCTGCCCAACCTGCTCCATCCGCCCACCGCCCGGTCGCCGCTATGCGAACCCTTGGCCATGGCGGCGCAGCTCGCCGGCCCGAACCGGCTGCGGCTGACGAAGGTTGGGAAGAGTTCTGATGACCGCGCCAGCACAGGTGACTTTGCCCCCGGTCCTCGATCTCCAGCACGCGGAGCCCTTGCGGGCCGAGTTGCTGAACCTTCGAGGACAGGCGGTCGTGATTGACGGATCGGCGGTCGAACGGCTGGGCGGGCTTTGCCTGCAGGTGCTGATTTCGGCGCAAAAGAGCTGGGCTGAGGATGGTCAGGTGATGAGCCTCGACCGTGTCTCCGAAGCCTTTGCGGACCAATGGAACATGTTCGGGGCCGTCATGGCCGACGAGCCCGGAGAAATCGCGTGAAGACCGTTCTTACCATCGACGATTCCCGCACCATGCGCGAAATGCTCATGATGGCCCTGGTCGAGGCCGGATATCGCGTCATCCAGGCCGTCGATGGCATCGACGGACTTGAGACACTCAGCGCAGAGGGCGCCGATGTCATCATCACCGACATCAACATGCCCCGACTGGATGGCTTCGGCGTGATCGAGGGTGTCCGCGCCGATCCCAATCATCGCGCGACTCCGGTGCTGGTGCTGACCACCGAAAGCGATGTCGCCAAGAAGCAGCGCGCACGTGACGCCGGCGCTACCGGCTGGATCGTCAAACCTTTCGACCCGGTCAAGCTGGTTGACGCTGTCCGGCGCGTGGCAGCCTGAGCATGAGCGACGCCGTGGACCCTTTTGAAGCCATCAAGGTCGTCTTCTTCCAGGAGTGCGACGAACTGCTCGGTGACCTCGAGGCCGGCCTGCTGGCGATCGAGTCCGGCGAGGCCGACGACGAGACGGTGAACGCCGTGTTCCGCGCGGTGCATTCGGTCAAGGGTGGCGCAGGAGCCTTTGGTCTCGACGCCCTGGTGCGGTTCGCCCACGTCTTTGAAACCTTGCTGGACGAGATCCGCTCGGGCCGCAAACCCTGCGACGATCCTACGGTAAAGACCCTGCTCCGAGCTTCCGACGTTCTGGCGGATCACATCGCTGCGGCGCGCGGACAGGCAGCGCCGGTCGACGAGGCCCGCTCCGCCGGACTGGTCGCCGAACTGGAAATGCTGACCCACGGCGAGGCCCGCACCCAGCCCAGCGAGGCCCCTGCGCCGACGGAGACGGTCGTCGCAGAGGAAGACGAGTTCGGTTTCCGGCCGGTGGCGTTCAGCTTCTCGGGGGTGATCGAGGATTCGCCCGTCGAGACGCCCGCAAGCGACGTCTGGCGGATTGTTTTCCGGCCCCACGGCCGAATGTACGTCAACGCCAACGAAACGGGTCTGCTGTTGCGCGAGCTTTCGCGGCTGGGCGAGATGACGGTGTCGCTTGATGCCTCTGCAGTGCCCGACCTGTCTGAACTGGTCGCCGAGGAAGGCTATCTCTCCTGGACGATTTCGCTGGCGACTGACGCCGGCGAAGCCGCGATCCGTGACGTCTTCGATTTCGTCGAAAGCGACTGTGACCTGTCCATCAGCGCGGCCCCTTCCGGGATCGAAGAGCCGCCGTCCGTTCCGGATGACGGTTTCGACATCGCCGCCTTGCTGATGCGAGCCCAGGCGGATGTCCCCGCTCCGTCTGAAGAAGTCATTGCACCCCCCGCTACCGGGCCGGTGATCCCGTCGGAACCGGTGGCCCAAAAGCCTTCGGCGCCGAAGCCGGCCGTTGCTGTCCCTGCTCCCCCACCGGCCGCACCGGTCGCACCCGCCGCGGTGACCATTCGCGTCGATCTGGACCGTGTCGATCGCCTGATCAACGTCGTCGGCGAACTCGTCATCCAGCAGGCGATGCTCGCGCAGCGGGTGATCGAGAGCGGACTGGCACGTTCCTCCGGCATCTCGATCGGGCTTGAGGATCTCGAACTGCTGACCCGGGAAATCCAGGACAGCGTCATGGCGATCCGCGCCCAGCCGGTGAAGTCCGTGTTCCAGCGCATGCCACGGCTCGCCCGCGAAGTCGGCGAGATGACCGGCAAAAGGGTCCGCCTGATCACCGCCGGAGAGGACACCGAGGTCGACAAGACCGTGGTCGAACGTCTGGCTGAGCCGATCACTCACATGTTGAGGAATGCGATCGACCACGGGCTTGAGAGTCCTGACGACCGCATCGCCGCCGGCAAGCCTGCCGAAGGCACCGTGCGTCTGGCCGCCCTGCACCGCTCGGGTCGCATCGTCATCGAAATCTCGGATGACGGCCGCGGCATCAACCGCGAACGCGTGAAGGGCATCGCCATCTCTCGGGGGCTGATTCCCGAAGACGCAGTCCTGACCGACGAAGAGACCGACAACCTGATCTTCCTGCCCGGCTTCTCGACCGCCGAGACCATCACCGATGTTTCGGGCAGGGGCGTAGGCATGGATGTGGTCCGCCGCTCGATCCAGGCTCTGGGCGGGCGCATCTCGATCAGCTCGATCCCGGGCAAGGGCTCCACGTTCACGCTCAGCCTGCCGCTGACGCTCGCCGTCCTCGACGGGATGGTCGTCACCGCAGCCGAACAGACCCTCGTCGCGCCGCTGACAGCCATCGTTGAGAGCCTGACGCCGCGCGTGCAGGATATACACTATGTCGGCGGGCACGACGCGGTGATCCGCTTCCGCGACCAGTTCGTCCCCCTGATCGACGTCGCACTGGGGATGGGTTTCCGCGAGACGCCGATCGCGCCGGAGACGGGCGTAGCGGTCGTCATCGAAACCGAAGCTGGCCTGCGCGCCGCCCTTCTGTTCGACGCCATTCAGGGCCAGCGTCAGGTCGTGATCAAGAGCCTCGAGACCAACTACCAGCAGGTCGAGGGCGTCGCCGCCGCCACCATTCTGGGTGACGGGCGGGTTGCCCTGATCCTCGACTGCGACGCCGTCGTCGCCTCCTCACGGAAGAAATCGGTCCGCCCCGAGTTGGCGCGCCCCGACGCCATCCGCCCTGATCTCAAACTCGCGAGCTGATCATGCCCGACGTTTCCAACGCCCCCTCGCGCGAACTCATCGCCTTCCGTATCGGCGAGCAGGAGTTTTGCGTGGACATCATGTCCGTGCGTGAAATCCGCGGCTGGACCCCCGCCACGCCCATTCCTCGCGCGCCCGGCTTCATGAAGGGCGTCATCAATCTGCGCGGCGCCGTGCTTCCCATCATCGACCTCGGCGCACGTTTTGGTCTGCGCACGTCGGATCCGACGGCGCGTCATGTGATCATGGTCGCTCACATCGGCGGGCGGATGGTCGGCCTGTTGGTCGACGCCGTGTCGGACATCATCCAGTTGACCGACGAAGCGCTGCAGCCGACGCCCGACATCGCCAGCGAACAGGTGAAATCCTTCGTCAAAGGCCTGTTCGCCCTCGACGGCCGTTTGATCAGCCTGATCGAACTGGAGCAGATCATCCCCGAAGTGGAAGCCGAAGCGGCATGAGTACGGGTTCAAGCTCAAAGTCCGGCGCAGGGCGCGAATCCCTCGTCGAAGGCGAATTCGTCTTCACCGCCGAAGACTTTCGCAACATCGCAGAGATCCTGCACAGCTACGCGGGCATCGCCCTGAACGAGGGCAAGGCTGCGCTGGTCTATTCGCGGCTGGCCAAACGGTTGCGCACCCTCGGTCTGCAGAGCTTTCGCGACTACTGCGCCCTCGTACAGGGCGCGGACGGCGTAGACGAACGGCAAACGATGACCGCCGCCCTGACGACCAACGTCACGCGCTTCTACCGCGAGCCCCACCATTTCGATCATCTGCGTGACCAGGTGATGCCCGATCTCATCGAACGGGCGCGCAAGGGCGGACGCGTACGTCTTTGGTCCGCAGCCTGCTCAAACGGTCAGGAGCCCTATTCCATGGCTATGACGGTCCTGTCGGTCCTGCCTGAAGCCGCCGATCTGGATGTGCGGATCCTGGCCACCGACATCGATCCCAACATGGTCGCCGAGGGCGCTGCGGGCGTATATTCGGAAGAGGCGCTGGAGCCGGCGCCGGCGATGCTGCGCAATCGGTTTTTCGACAAGGTAGCCGGGGCTGGCGGCCAGACGATGCTGTCGGCGAACTCGACGCTGCGCGACCTGGTCTCGTTCCGGGAACTGAACCTGATCGGCCAATGGCCGATGCGCGGGAAGTTCGACGCGATCTTCTGCCGCAACGTCGTGATCTACTTCGACGACGCAACCCAGGAGCGGGTCTGGAAGCGGTTCACGCCGCTGATGAACCCAGGAGCGACACTCTATATCGGCCATTCCGAGCGTGTCAGCGGACCCGCGACATCGCAACTGCAGACCAGCGGCCTCACGACCTACAGGCTCGGCGCATGAGTGGGCCGGTTCGAGTTCTGGTCGTCGACGACTCGCCGACCATGCGGGGCCTGATCACGGCCGCGCTCCGTCGCGATCCGGAGATCGAGGTCGTAGGCACCGCCGCCGATCCGCTGGAGGCGCGCGCGCTGATCAAGACGTTGAACCCCGACGTCATCACTCTCGACATCGAGATGCCCAATATGAACGGGCTGGAGTTCCTCGAGAAGATCATGCGGCTTCGGCCCATGCCCGTGGTCATGGTTTCGACCCTGACCCAGGCCGGCGCCGAGATCACGCTGGATGCCCTCGAAATGGGCGCGGTCGATGCGGTCGGTAAGCCCGGCGCCGGCGTCACTGCGATGGAGGCCTTTGCGGAACTGACGCTGAAGGTGAAAACCGCAGCCCGGTCCCAGGTCCG
>DASVTM010000491.1:0-5498 GCA_036387575.1 Brevundimonas sp. | reverse complement strand
CACCACCATGTCGAACTGTGACAGCGACCCACGTGGGTTCTGGGTTTGGACCACGAAGGTCTTGCCGCCGGATCGGCGTCGGACGGCGAGTGATAGAGGGAGCGTCGCGCGACCCGTTGCGATCCACAAATCCGGCCAAGGCTCTGCGGCAGCGGGAAAGGGCGCGTCAGAGCTGGGGTCCAGCATGGCCGGCGTCTTCAAGGCGGACGGCAGCCTGTCGAACAGCGGACGCCAGCAAATGCGTTTTACGGTGATGTCCGCAGGGGTCAGACGCTGGATCGCCTCAGCAAGGCCCAGCGCCTGATTTTCCATGCCTGTACGGCCGTCGGAGACGACCCAGATACGCAAGGTCCCGACAACTTCAGGAGAGTGGCTTACTTCCACTCGACCTTGAGGATCTCATAGGCCTTCACGCCACCGGGCGTGTTGACCTCGACCACGTCGCCGACATCCTTGGAGATCATGGCGCGAGCGATCGGCGACGAAATGCTGATCTTGCCCTTCTTCACGTCGGCTTCGTGCTCACCGACGATCTGGTAGCGACCCTCTTCCTCAGTGTCCTCGTCGACCACGGTGACCGTGGCTCCGAACTTGACCACGCTGCCGGACAGCTTGGACACGTCGATGACCTGAGCGCGGCTGATCTTGTCCTCGATCTCGGCGATCTGACCTTCGATCCAGCCCTGACGCTCCTTGGCTGCGTGGTACTCGGCGTTCTCGGAAAGGTCGCCGTGTTCGCGGGCTTCGGAGATGGCCGCGATAACGCTGGGCCGTTCCACCGACTTCAATTGCTTCAGTTGATCGTCGAGGGAGCGGTAGCCCTCGCCCGTCATCGGCACTTTTTCCATATGTATCAGAAGTTTCTTGTTTCGCCCGGGGGCCCGGAGGGAGGACAGTGAGGAAAGACGTCTTCTAGGCTGCAGTCGCTGGGCGCGTGCGACCGGCCAAAGAGACTAGGGCGCCTGAATACTAAACTCAAGTCGCTGGAGCGACCCGCGTTATCCGGCTGGTTTCAGGCGGTCGGCGTGGCGTTGCGCTCGCTTCTGCTCAGCAGCATGCGCTTGGCGATCGTATATACCAGCCAGGCGAGAGAGGCGGCTCCTACCAGCGCGAACATGCCTGAGATCACCGCAACACCCGCAGAGATGAACGCGATGACGAAGGCGATGGCCGCGATGAGGGCGGCAACGATTTGAACGGTCTGGATACGCATGACCCGTTGAACGCACCTGGCCTGTCGCGGTTGCTATGTCAGCGATCCATCTCACGACGTTGTGCTGATGGTAAAGGCGCATCAGCCGGCGGTCGCTGGCAGAACGCTTTGGCCCCCTCTCGCATAGGCGTACGGACCGCCACGCTCCAGCGCCCGCTGATACGCCGGCCGTGCGTGGATGGCTTTCAAGAAAGCGCTGCATCGTGGCCTGTCCAAACCGAACGGCGCGCGGGAGGAACAGGCCTCGAGCGGGAAACTCATCATGATGTCGGCTGCGGTAAACTGGTCGCCTGCGAACCATGCCGTCTTTGACAATTCGCCTTCCCAGTAGGCGGTGTGGGCCGCGATCTGAGGATCGATGAAGCCGGACTGGGCCTTCTTCGAAATGGCGTTGACCAGCGGCTTCATCAATCCGGGAGACCGGTTTGGCAAGGCTCCGAAGACCAGCTTGAGCAGCAGGGGCGTCATGGCCGAACCTTCCGCATAGTGCAGCCAGTAGGTGAGGCGGCGCGCCCCTTCCGTGCCGGGGGCAGGCTTAAGTGCGTTGCCGGGGATCTCCGACAGGATTTGTTCGATGATTGCGCCCGTTTCCGCAGTGACGACGCCATTTTCCTCGATCACGGGCGATTTGCCGAGCGGGTGGATGGCTCGCAGTTCAGGCGGCGCGAGCATTGTCGCGGGGTTCCGCTCGTAGCGTTTGACCTCGTAAGGAACGCCCAGTTCTTCCAGCAGCCAGAGCACGCGCTGAGAGCGGGAGTTGTTCAGGTGGTGGACGGTCAGCATGGCGCGTTTCCCTGCGAAGTGTTCGCTAGCTGCAGCACTCTAGGGCGCCTGACGCAGGGGACGGCAAGCAGCGTTCATACTCTCAGGTGCGCCGGCCGCTCCAACGTGTGCGGCTTTGTGGCCGGGCGCCGGGTTGAGCTGCCGCCGCGTCTGGCGTGACGGTTTTGTTCCTGTGCTGCTGCCACAGCTCGAAGGCCAGGGTGGCGATAGCCAGCTTGCCGGCATGACGACCGGCAAAACGACGTCCGCCCTTTGACAGAAGCAAGCCGCCGACGGCAGTGGCGATACGGGACAAGGCCATGAATTAACTCCGGTTGGCCACATCAACGGCCACAACGGACAAGGGTTCAGTGACTGAGAGCAGACGTCGCGTCTTCATCAACAGCGTCCCCTTGTTCTGGAACCGGAGAGGAGGGTTGTGTTGTGTCCGGCGTCATCGCTGGTGCTGTCGCCTCGGTTCCGGCTGGCGGAAGCGCCGAACCGATCACGGGTGGAGCGCCGCTGATGTACACCGGGGGGATGGGCGTCGTGACGGTGCCGGTCAGCGGAGGCTTGCCGGGGTCAGCAGGTTGCGGCAGGCCGGTAAAGGGCGGCTCTGGCTCGCGGACAGTGACTGGCGCGCCACCCGGAACCTCCAGCACGACACTGAGTGGCGAAACGCCGGTGTCGCCGAAGGCTTCAACCGCGAACCAGTAGTCGACACCCGTATTCAACGCGCGGATATCCACCGATCCGCCACGCGCAGCCAGATCGTCGGCCCAGACCTGGTAGGTCAGGTGCAGCCGGTCGGACTTTACACCCCAACGGACGTTGTAGCCGAGGATGCGGCCGCCGGCGGGGTTCGGTACAGTGTCGAAGGTGACGCTCGCGTTCCGCTGGTCGTCACCGCGTTTGACGATGACATTGGCGGGAGCCGCAGGAAGATCGCCCGCTGCGGTCCCGAACACGCGGAAATCGGCGACGGCCAGACGGGCGCCCGGCGTCTCGCCATGCTCATAACGGACATAACGGGCCAGCACCGGTCGGTCGCCCTGGATATAGGCATTGGGGCTGTCGCGGTCGGAAGTCATGCGGTTGGCGAATGGCGCCCATGTCTCTCCGTCGACGGACAACAGGATGTTGAAGCGGGTCCGCAGGCCCGGTTCTTCCGTGAAGACGCCGGCCTGATAGTCGGCATAGTTGATCTGAACCGCCTCGACCGTCTTCAGCGCGCCGAGATCGAGGGTCAGCGTCTGTCCCGGAACGTTGTCGGCGGCGACCCAGAAGGTGCGCGGGTCTTCGTCCGTGGCGCGGTCGGCGACGAAGTCGTCAAGCGTCGAAGAGGCCGTCGATTTTGCACGGTAGGACAGGGGCATCCAGCCGGTGAACAGGCTCTCGGGGTCCGTGACGGGGCCATCGGGCATCCGTTGCGGAAAGTCGCCGAACCGGCTCGAGAACCACATCTGTCCGTCGTCGTGAAAACTGCCCGGGAACATCGCAATGCGCCGCTCGAGGCTCCAGTTGACGCCGACCCAGGCGCCTCCCGTGTTCCACCAGTTGCCGTAACGGTCCTGGAAGGTCGAGCCGTTGCCAGCCCCGGTAACGAAACCGCCGGGCTTGTAGCTGACCGGGCTGTAGGGCGCATATTCGAACGGGCCAAGCGGGGTCGAGCCGACATACACCCCGTTGGCGCCGGCGTTGTATTCCGCGCCGGGTGCGCCGTATTGCAGGTAGTACCGCCCGCTTCTGCGGGTCATCCATGCCCCTTCGAGGAACGGGCGGACCGCGGTGCCGTCCGGCAGGCCGCCGGAGTGGTCCTGACCAAACCGCTCCCAGCCGTGCTGCTCGGGATCAAGCGCGAAGAAGGGGCGGGGGGCTCCCACCCACTTCATCGGAGAGTTCGGATCGATCGCCGAGCCATACAGCGGGAAAGTGTCGGACGACCCCCAGTAGACGTACCATCTGCCGTCGTCGTCGATGAACAGGTCCGGCGACCACGGACCGGCGGTGATATGGTCCTGGGCCAGCACGACGTCCGCGCCTTTTGCATCCGCGCCGGGGATCGACGGCATCAGCGGCGTGTGCACATTCCAGGCTCCCTCGACCGGATTGACGCTGGACAACAGAGGACGTGGTTCGAGCGACGACTGCATCAGGAACAGGGCCTCATCGTCGGAAGCGACACTCGGCGCGATGCTCGTTCCGAACAGTCGGAGATCGGGAGTGATATAGGTCCAGTCGACCAGATTGCGCGATGTCCAGTAGCCCTCACCGGAGGTCTGGAACAGGTAGTAACGGTCGCGGTGAAGGACGATTGTCGGGTCGCCGCCCGTGCGATAGCTGATGCCGGGCTGCGCATGGTCAGCGCTGAATCTATAATCGATATCAACTGGATTGGCCCAGGTTCGGCCGGAGGCCGCCACAGTCAACGGGCGTGTCTGCGCGGCGGCAGGGGCGCCGCTGGCGAGGACGGCCAGGGCGGTCCCGCTGGTCACGATGGCAGCTAAAATAATGGCGGGCAACGAACGCATACCTGGACCCTAGCATGAGCGTCATGGAGCGATAGTCTTCGAACAACCGTCGGCAGGTGGCATCGCCCGACGAGAGTGCTAGGTGTCGCAAATGACCTCTTCGCGCCTTCGTACCCTGTTGTCTTCGCTCAGTCTCTGGGTGGTTCTCGCTCTTGTCCTCGGGTTGGCTGTCGGAGCTATCGCCCAAGGAACCGGCATCGAACGCATCGTCACCACGATCGAGCCGCTGGGCGGGGTCTGGTTGAACGCGCTGAGGATCACGGTCATCCCTCTGGTGTTCGCCATGCTGGTGACCGGGATCGTTTCGATCGCCGATGCGGCCTCGACCGGCAGGCTGGCGGCCAGGGCGTTGCTGGTGTTCGCGATCATGCTGGTCGCGGCGACGACCTACGCAATTCTCGCGGGATTAGGCCTGCTGAACTTGTGGCCCATCGACCCAGAGGCCGGACGTGCGCTTCTGGCGGGAATATCGGCCGATACGACGGTCACGGTCGGAGAAGCGGCGAAGACGGACGGGCTGCAGGCGTTCCTCAGCAGTCTCGCGCCATCGAATCTGGTCAAGGCGGCCGCCGAGGACGGCGTGCTTGGCGTCGTGGTCTTCGCGATCGCGTTTGGTTTCGCCGCGACCCGGCTGGAGGCCCGCCTACGTCAACCGCTTGCCGTCTTCTTCGAGGCGACGGCAGAGGCCATGGTGGTCATCGTTCACTGGGTGCTTCTGGCCGCGCCGCTGGGCGTGTTCGCTTTGGCCCTGGGCGTGGGGCTGCGCGCCGGGGTCGGGGCCGCCGGGGTGCTGGGCCACTACATCGCCATCGTCTGCCTAAGCCAGATCGGGGTGATCATCCTCGTCTATCTGGGCGTGCTGGTGTTTGGACGGATCGGCTTGAGGCGGTTCGTGATCGCCGCCGCCCCGGCTCAGGTCGTGGCCTTCTCAACCCAGTCTTCGCTCGCCAGCCTGCCGGTGATGGTCGAGCGGGCACGCGATGCACTCGGCG
>DASVTM010000490.1:0-3723 GCA_036387575.1 Brevundimonas sp. | reverse complement strand
GTCGCTGACCTTCAACCGCATGACGGTTCCGGTTCAGCCACAAGGCCAGTAAGAACCAAAGCGGGCGTTTCATCATGCCCGATGCAAGGTTCTTCGAGACCCTGCCGTCCCTGACGGTGACCACGCTGGCCGAACAGATCGGCGGCGTGGTCGTTCGAGGTGGCGAGACCGATATAGTCTCCGTCGCGCCCCTGTCCTCTGCGGACGGGGGCGCGGTGTCGTTTTTGGCCGACCGCAAGTTCACGGCGGCCTTGGCTGAGACGCGGGCCGGATGCGTGATCGTCCCGGCGTGGGCGGTCGAGGCAGTTCCGCAAGGCGCCGCTATCATCACCTCGGGCGAGGCCCAGGCAGCTTGGGCTCGCGCGTCACTACTGCTTCATCGCGTGCGCACGCTGGATGAGGTCGCCGCTCGAGAACAGGCCTGCGAGGACGACAGCGTTGTTCTTGAGGCCGGCGTCGTGCTGGGGCAGGGCGCGCGCATCGGTCTAGGGACGCGTGTCGGCGCGAATACAGTCATCGGTCCGGGCGTCCAGATCGGCCGCTACGGGGTAATTGGCTCCAACGTCACCCTCGGTTTCACCCTGATCGGCGACCGGGTGAAGATCTATGCCGGGGCCCGCATCGGCGAGGCGGGCTTCGGCGCCGCCGGGTCGAAAGCCGGAGCTGTCGACATCCCGCAGCTCGGTCGCGTCATTGTGCAGGACGGCGTCACCATCGGAGCCAACACCTGCATCGACCGTGGGGCCTATGAAGACACAGTCATCGGCGAGAACTCCAAGATCGATAACCTGTGCATGATCGGGCACAACAGCGTTCTGGGCCGCAACGTGCTGATGGCTGCCCACAGCGGACTCTCCGGATCGGTGACTGTAGGCGACAACGTCATGTTCGGCGGTCAGGCCGGCGTGGGTGACCACATCACCATCGGTGACGGCGCAGCGGTCGCGGCCGGTGGCGGGGTGCTGACGAACGTACCTGCGGGCCAGGTCTGGTCCGGTTATCCTGCGAAACCGCTTAGACAATTCTTGCGCGAGACGATCTGGGTGTCCAAACAGGTCGCCCATAAGAAAGGCGCGAAGGATTCGGCCGGATGAGCGACGCAACCGTGAATGACCGGATCGACTATGCCGAGGTCATGCGACGCCTGCCGCACCGATACCCCTTCCTGCTCGTCGACAAGGCCGAGGATTTCGTCGCCGGAACCTCGATCACCGGCATCAAGAACGTCACCCACAACGAGCCCTTCTTTCAGGGGCATTTCCCCATCGATCCGGTCATGCCGGGCGTCCTGATCGTCGAGGCCATGGCCCAGACGGGTGCTCTTCTGATGTCCAGAACACTGGACGTCGCGGTGGCTGACAAGGTCATCATGTTCATGTCGATCGACGGCGTGCGCTTCCGCAAGCCTGTGCGACCGGGCGACCAACTGCGCATGAAGGTCATCGTCACCCGTGCCCGGGGCGACGCCTACAAGTTCAGAGGCGAGACCTTCGTGGACGACAAGCTCGCCGCCGAGGCCGAGTTCATGGCTATGGTGGTCAAGGTCGACAAGCCCGCCTCCGCGGTCACCGCAGCGTGAGCACGGTTCATCCGACTGCGCTTGTTCATCCTTCGGCCGAGCTCGCCGACGGGGTGCAGATCGGACCGTGGTGTACAGTCGGCCCCGGCGTGTCGCTTGCCGAAGGCGTGACCCTCGTCAGCCACGTCGTGGTCCAGCAGGACACCAGCATCGGCGCCCGCACCATCGTCCATCCCTTCGCCGTCATCGGCGGCGACCCGCAGCACAACGGCTATAAGGGTGAGCCCGTGCGACTGGAGATCGGCACCGATAACTCCATCCGCGAGCACTGCACCTTCAATCGGGGCACGCCCCAAGGCTCTGGCGTGACCCGCGTCGGCTCCAATGGCCTGTTCATGACCGGCGCCCACGTCGGCCACGATGCGGTTGTCGGCGACAATGTCGTCATGGCCAACAACGCCACCCTCGGCGGCCATGCGCAGATCGGCGACAAGGTCTTCCTCGGCGGACTTTGCGCCGTGCACCAGAATGGCCGGGTGGGGCAGGGCGCCATCGTCGGCGGTCTGGCCGCAGTTACGCGGGACGTCATCCCCTACGGCTCGGCCTGGGGCAATCATGCTGAACTGCACGGGCTCAACTTGATCGGTCTCAAGCGCAAGGGCTACGGCAAGGACGCGGTGCGACGTCTGCTGGCCGCCTTCCGCGATCTGTTTCAAGGGGAGGGCGTATTCGCCGATCGTCTGGACGGGGTCGAGCAAACCTACGCCGACCTGCCGGAGATCATGGAAATCGTCGCCTTCATCCGCGACGGCGGCAAACGACCGCTGTGTCTGCCTGGCGAATGACACAGTCCCGGCTGGGCCTGATCGCCGGGGGCGGCGCCCTGCCTCTGGCCATTGCCGCTCGGTGTGAAGCCGAAGGGCGTCCGCTGTTCGTGATCCGGTTGACCAGCTTTGCCGATCCCCATCTGGCTCGCTATCCGGGCGTGGATCTGGGGATGGCCGAACTCGGCAAGGCGCTGGCGGCGTTGAAGGCCTCGGGCTGCAAGGCGGTCTGTTTCGCCGGCACCGTAAGCCGCCCCGACTTCAAGGCGCTGAAGCCCGATTTGAAAGGCGCGATCCTGCTGCCCGGCATCATCGCCGCGGCGACCAAGGGCGACGACGCGTTGCTGAGGAAGATACTCTCGGTGTTCGAGAACGAAGGCTATGCGGTTGAGGGCGCAGACGACATCCTCGGTGGCGAAACGCTCGGGGCGGGCGCTTTGGGCTCGGTGAGCCCCACTGTCGAGCAGTTGGCGGACCTGAAAAAGGCCCTGCATGTCGCTGAAAAAGCGGGAGAACTCGACATTGGTCAGGGCGCAGTTGTCTGTGACGGGCTGGTGCTGGCGGTCGAGGCGCAGGAAGGCACGGACGCCATGCTGATGCGTGTCGCCGGCCTGCCTGCCGACCTGCACGGCTCGCCGACGTCTCCCAAGGGCGCGCTCGGCAAGGCGCCGAAGCCAATACAGGACCTTCGTGTGGATATGCCGGTGATCGGGACCCGAACGGTCGAACTCGCGGCCGCAGCAGGGCTGGCGGGGGTCGGCGGCGTTGCGGGCCAGTTGATCCTGATCGATCGCCAGGCCCTGATCGAGACTGCAAACCGGCTCGGCCTGTTCGTCTGGGGCCAGACAAGATGAAGATCATGCTGGTCGCAGCCGAGGCCTCTGGCGACGCGCTGGGCGCAGGTCTGGCCAAGGCGTTGCGGACCCGATTGCCGGACGCCGCATTCGTCGGCGTCGGCGGTCCGAAGATGGCGGTCGAGGGCGTGGTCAGCCCTTTCGACATCGCAGAACTGTCCATCCTCGGCTGGATCGAGGGCTTGCGCGCCTATGACCGGGTTAAGGCCCGGGTCGCCGATACTGTCGCGCTGGCGATTCGCGAGCGGCCTGACGCCGTGGTGCTGATCGATAGCTGGGGCTTCACCATCCGCGTGGCCAAGGCCCTGCGCGAGGCGCTTCCGGTCGTGCCGCTGATCAAATATGTCGGTCCACAGGTGTGGGCCTCGCGACCGGGGCGGGCGAAGACGCTGGCCGGAGCGGTCGATCATCTTCTGGCGCTCTACACCTTCGATGCTCCATGGTTCGAGGCCGAGGGCCTGGCGACGACCGTGGTCGGCTCGTCGGCCCTGCACGTCGATATGGACGGGGCGGACGGCGCGCAGTT
>DASVTM010000489.1:0-1861 GCA_036387575.1 Brevundimonas sp. | reverse complement strand
CGCCCCGCGAAACACCTTCGGTCGAGCCCGTATGCACGATCGGCGCGAGCGAGGTCAGGCGATCGATGTCGAACTCGTCATGCGCCGCGCCGGCAGAGACGTTGACGAACGCGCCGCCCGAACGCCAGCCGCCGTAGACGTCGAACGCCAGCGTATCGACGCTGGTGGTGAAGCGTGCGCCGTCGACGTCGGCGTTGCGATAGCTGCCCGCCAGACCGACCTTCCACGTGTTGTTCCAGCCGTTCTCCAATGCGGCGCGAACCCCGTAACCGTCCGACCTGGCTTCACCCACGACACCCCGCGCATCGCTGGTGGTGCGATCATATGAGCCGCTCACCAGGAGGGAGGAGCCTTCATGCCACTCCTCGCGACCGGACAGGGCGGCGGAACCCTCGTCCAGACTGTCCTCGCGGTGCCGGAACGCGGTCTCCCCCATCACCGTGCTCTGGGCGCCGAGGTCGCCGTAGTAGAGGTAGTCGGTGGCCAGTTGGGCGATGAGCCGGTGACCCAGCGCCGTCGGATGGACCCCGTCGAAGTAGAAATAGCCTGGGTCCGTACAGAGCGAGACGCCATTGAAGCAGGCCGTGGTCACGTTGGTGACGCCGAACTGTCCCGGATTGTTGGCGATGACGTCGCCGATCTTGAACAGGTCCATGACGATGATGTTGCTGTTCGGGTTGGCCGCCGCCGTCGCGCTGACGCTGGTCAGCAGTGCGCCGTTGAAGGTCGTCACGGCGAAGTCTGCGAGAGGGGCTGCGGCTGTGCCCCGGAACTGCGGCGTCAGGCTCAGCTTGGGCAGGTTGGTAACGAGGATGGTCCCCGCTCCGGCGCTGGCCGCACTGTTGACGATGAAGTTGATGTCGTTGGCCGCCGAAAGGGCGACCGGACTGATGGAACCGGTCGGATTGGCGCTCGCACCGGCGGCCGGCAGGCCCTGGAAGATGTTGTTGGCCCCGCCCAGGATGCTGACGAGGTCTGAGGCTCCGAACTTGCCTCCGGCTGCCGTGTATTGCTGGAGCTGCAGCCGCATGCCGGGCGGGAAAGCCTGACTATCGGTGCGCGACCCACCGAATGCATAGTCGATGCTGCCCGTGACCGGAGCCCCGGTCACCGAACGGCCCAGGGTGAACCCCAGAAGCTCGACGAAGGTCGGACCGCTCGAGAAGCGTCCCTGGAAATACGGTGGCGACGTTGGCTGCAGGCCTCCGGTCGCGGCATACAGGTTGCCGTTGTCGCTCAGGCTGTCGCCGAAGACGACCAGCCGGTTGTAGGTCTGTGCGCTTGCGCCCGACGCTGCGGCCAGAGTCGCGGCGGCTGCGAGCACGGCCAAAGCCGTACCGCGATGAAATCCTGACATATGTTCCTCCCTCGACCGTCAGTACGCGGTCGTTGAAGGACACTGTGCGCTCGTTTGCTGCGAACTCAAGATGCCGTCAGGGAAGCTTCGCGACGATTTAGTGAAGCAGTCTGAACCGCAGCGTTCCGGCAACACCTTTGAGGGTCTTCAGCGCCTCAGGATCGTAGTCGCGATCGACGTCGGTGATGACGTAACCGGTGCGCTCGTCGGTCTTCAGGTGCTGGCCGAGGATGTTCAACCCGGCTGACGCCAGCTCGCGGTTGAGCTCGGCCATGACGCCTGGCTGGTTCCTGTGGATGTGCAGGATGCGGTGTCCGCCTGAGACCTCGGACAGCTGCACGTTCGGCAGGTTGACGCTGAACGTCGTGTCGCCCCGGTTCAGATAGCCCAGCAGCCGCTCGGCCGCGAACTCGGCGATGGCTTCCTGCGCCTCTTCCGTCGAACCGCCGATGTGCGGGGTCAGGATGACGTTCTTCAGTCCCATCAGCGGGCTCTCGAACGGGT
>DASVTM010000488.1:0-5432 GCA_036387575.1 Brevundimonas sp. | reverse complement strand
GTCCGCCGGAGCCAGTTTCGTCGCCTCACGCATGTTCCTGGTCAATGAGCAGAAATACTTCGCCAGCACCGACGGATCGTACATCGATCAGGACGTCCATCGCATCTGGGCGCCGTTCACCGTCACTGCCGTTGACAAGGCGACCGGCAAGTTCCGCACGCGCGACGGCCTCTCGTCCCCCATGGGGCTAGGCTACGAATATCTGGAAGGGGCCGCCGCCGACAAGACGGCCCTGCCGGGCGGGCTCATCGCCTATGATAAATCCTATGACATGCGCGAGGATGCAGTCGCTGCGACCGCTCAGGCCAAGGAGAAACTGACCGCTGCTTCAGTCCAGCCGGGCAAGTACGATCTGGTGCTCGACCCCAACCATTTAGGCCTGACGATTCACGAGTCAGTCGGTCACCCGCTCGAGCTCGACCGGGTTCTCGGCTACGAGGCCAACTACGCCGGCACGAGCTTCGCCACGCTCGACAAGCGCGAAGCCCGGTTCAGGTACGGCAGCGAGGTCGTCAACATCGTCGCCGACAGAACCCAGGTCGGCAGCCTCGGCGCTGTGGGCTATGACGACGAAGGGGTGGCGTCGAGGACGTGGGATCTTATCCGCGACGGCGTCCTCGTCGACTATCAGGCTACCCGCGATCAGGCGCATATTCTCGGCAAGACGGAATCGGACGGCTGTTCCTACGCCGACAGCTGGTCGACGGTGCAGTTCCAGCGGATGCCCAATGTTTCGCTCCAGCCTGGCAAGGTGAAGATGAGCGCGAGCGACATGATTGCTGACGTAGAGAACGGGATCTACATACTCGGTCGCGGCTCTTTCTCCATCGACCAGCAACGCTACAATGCCCAGTTCGGCGGTCAGCTGTTCTACGAAATCAAGAACGGCCAGATTACGCGCCCCTTGGCCGACGTCGCTTACCAGATGCGCACGCCCGAGTTCTGGGCGTCGTGCGCCGCCACCTGCGACGAGAGCGACTACCGCATGTTCGGCTCCTTCTTCGACGGTAAAGGCCAGCCGAGCCAGGTTTCGGCGGTGAGCCACGGGTCGGCGACGACCCGCTTCAACGGCATCAACGTCATCAACACCGCCCGCTCTCTGGGCTGATTGTCAGGTCTGGTTGTTGTCCGCGTGGGCCGGTCGCTTCTTAGGGGCGGTCCGGCCAAGGCTTGAGCGTTCGAACCACCACAGTATGGTTCCGACCAGAAGCCAGGCAAGCAGCCATGGCCAAGAAGGGCCTGGCTGCGTCCGGGCTGGCCCGGTCAAGACGGTGGGCGGCGCGGACCCCGCTAGCATCAAGGTCGCATCACGGTCCCGGGCGGAGCGGATGCCGACCAGCTTGTCAGCAGGCTGGACAAAGAAGGGCGAGACCTGCTCGCGACCGTTAGCCACCCCGTTCGGGCGGACGTCTGGTCCTCCCATGCGTAGAAGATGCCAGCCGGGCGCGACCGGCCAGAACCCGGCGCAACCGGCCGCAACGGGATCGGCGATCAGGGCCCTGATGGCGCCGTCGGGCTGCTCGACTCGAACCTGGCTACCGAGGCCGCACAAGGAGACCCGGTCACCGACCCACGCGGAGCCCGGGATGACCGGAGGGCCCGCCGTCGGGCGGGCCACGGTGGATAGCATTTCGCTCCACCAATCCCCGTAAAGGCCACCGTGGCCTGTCAGGGTGAGACCATAGCTGTCGACACCGGTGAACACCGCGACCCGGCCGAGCCCCATCGCGCGCCAGACCGACAGTATCGCCCCGCCAGCATCACGAACCAGCGGAACTGTCTCGCTTCCCCCGGGCGTAGCCGCCAGGCGATTGAGCTCGGGAATGATCGGCTCGACCGCAGCCAGATCGCCCGGCGCATCCGGACTGCCGATGCCGGAACGGGTCCGCGCGACGGCGGCATCTGCGACGGGCGGCAAGGCGACCGGACCCAGGACGTCGGGGCCGTTCAGGGAGAAGCCGAGCGATCGCCACGAAGCGCGCGCGGAACCATCCAACGGCCCGCTCGTGCGCATCACCAGACCCATTCCGCCGCGAACCGCGGCGAGCACCGCCTCGCGCGCCCCACCCAGTCCGGACCAGCTGCGGTCGTCGATCACGGCGACATCGAACTGACGCAGTGTCGCGCCGTTCACGGCGATGGCGGGGTCGCCGAGCTGGATCCCGGCACCAGCGCTCATCTGGGTGTTGACCGAGAAGCCGGCGTCGGTCGCCCAGCGACGCAGATATTTGACCTCTGGCCCCGGAGCGCCCGCGAGGATCAAAAGACGGGGCGCGGAATCAGCCTGAATCCGGACCGGCAGATCCGCCTGCTCCGCGACACGTCCCGACCGGTCGCGCACACGTACGACGAAGGTAGCCAGCCCCGCGGCACGCGTCGTGCCTGAGACCATGAACCGGCCGTCTGCATCGACCGTCTGCGTATCGGTGACCCGTCCTGCGGGATCGAGCAGATCGACGACGGCGTCGCGCAGACCGGCCACCTGGCCACCGGACTGAAACCGCATGCCGGGCGCGACCGGCCCGGGCGGGGTCAGGGAGGTCAGCCCCGGGCGAGGCGCTCCGGGCGTGAAGTCGATGGTGAGATCGCGCGCCGCGTCGCGGTCCCTGGCGGTCAGACCGTCGCCCAGCACGCGGATACCCCGCGTGTCCGGATAGCGCCGAAGCGCGGTTCCCAGGTCAGGAGCACGTTCGATCCCGGTCGCCGAAAACTCTGGCATGGCGATCGGATGCGGGCCCGTCACCGGTCTGGCCGCATTGGCGGTCACAATGGTCAGGACGCCGCCCGCGACCGGGCGGCCCGGCGGAAACAGGCCGAGGAACAACAACGCCGCCCAGACCGGTTGAAGGGCCATCAAGGTCGCGAACCGCCAGACGGGCGGCGCCAGGGCCGGGGCGGCGCGACGCCACAGGATCAGCCGGATCCACGCCGCGCAGACCGCGACCGCCAGTATGCCGGCAAGGATCATCTTCGCCGTCATCGGTCGCCACCTCCCAGCGCGCCGAGATAGCGGGCCCCGGTCGGGTCCGCCGGCCGGCGGCGGTCGAGATTGGCGGGTGGCCGCTCCATCGCGGTCCACAACAGGGCGCGCAGACGCTGACGACACTCGCCGCAGTCCGGATCGCGGCGCACGGCGTCGAGCGCCCCCGATAGCGACAGGGCATCGGGCAGACGTCCCGAGTTGGCGCCGATCCAGCGCTCCAGTTCGCCGAGAGCGATGGGCCCTCGCACCGCCTCAGGTCCCTGCCCCAAGGCGCGCCAGGCGCCGGCCGCCGGGCTATCTGTACCGGCGACCGGGGCCACAGGCAGGGCCCGGCCGGCGATGCCTTCACGCTTGCCCGTCATGCGTCGCGCGGGGTCGATGGGCGGCAGCTCGGGCCCGACGCGGTTCAGGAAGATGCGGGTCGCGCGCTGCACCTCCTTGATGAAGTCCAGCGCCTTGTTGGCGTGCGGCAGGGCGAGCTCCGGATGGCCTTGTTTCAGCTCCCGCTCCGACAGCCACATCTCGTCCACAGCCTGCTTCAGGATCGCACGCGTCTGGGGATCAAGGCTGGACGCCGGAGAATCGTCGTGCGGATGGCCGAACTCGGCCAGCACGTCCTCGGGACCGCCGAAGCCTGGGCTGCGGGTCGCAGGCGCACCGTGATCGTGGCCGTCCCCGTCCGAGTGGGCGGCGCCGTCGCTGGTCGGCAGTTCGGGCGCCTCCTCCTGCTCGCCGCCGAGAAACTGGCTGTAGCGGGCACGCAGGATCTCCTGATCCCCGCCGATGACCGTCGAGCGCGTCAGATAGCGATCCGGGTCGAGGCGTCGACGCTGGGCGATCAGGCCCTCGGCGTCGATGATGATCTGGCGCTGGCTGCGGAAATAGGCCGGCAATGTAGTGTTCACCATCCCTTCCAGACCCGAGCTTTGGGCCTTGTTCGCCGAGGGCCAGCGCAGGATCAGACTCGGTGCGCGCACCACCTGCGGACCCGGGGCGCGCTTATCGCTGACGACCAGTTGCACCACCATGTCGCTGCCCCGACCGAAGCCGAGGGCCGTGAAATCGAGCCGGGGCGAGAAGCGCCGGTCGCGCGCCGGGCCGCTGCCGACGACGGCGATCTCGCGTTCCGAGAAGGTGACGTTCTCGCCTTCGCCGATGGCCATAGTGATGCGGAGGCGGGCGGTGGGGGCGACACCATAGTCGTCCGTGACGGCGAAGACGGGGCTCCACGCGCGCTGACCGGCTGCGACCAGTGTAAGGCTCTCGGCGGGCGACAGGACCTTCACCTGCGGCGGCGTGTCGGCGATGGCGTCGATGCGGTGCAAGGGCGGCGTACCGGCGCGGCCCTGAGCCGGATCGACGCGGTAGAGGAAGGAGGCGTCCAGCGTGCGGCTGGCGATCCAGTCGTCGCCCGACCGGCTTAAGGCCAATGGTGCACCGCCGAGTACGAGCATGGCCGGAACGCTCGCCTGCGGATCGAAGCGAAGGGTCCATTCCAGACGTGACCCTTGAGGCGCGCGGGCGTCGAGCCTGGCCTCATCCCGCATCGGCAGGCCGGTATAGGCGGGCGGATAGATGCGCAGGTTTTGGCCGACCAGACGCGGGATGCCGGGCGCTACCGGCCCCTCGGCGCTAGGCGACAGGGTGACCCGGCGATGCTCCGCATCCGGCCAGAGAACCACCGCTGCGACGACGATCAGCGCCGCAGCCCAAAGGATCAGGATGGGGCGACGCGACCAATTCCCCGCGAGCGCGTTCGGCGAGCCTGCGCCCAGCCGATCGAACAGCCGCGACCGCTGCAGCCGTTGCAGGGCGCGGAGATCCTGAGGATCGGCGAACAGCAGCTCGGCGCTATCTTCCATATCGAGCCGCGCGGCGTTGAGACGATGCGTAAGCCAATGTCTGTCGAAGCGCGCCTGTCTGAATACAGCGAGCAGACCCGCGATGGCGGCGCCGAGCGCCAGGACCAGCGCGCCGACGACTGCGCCGCCCGTCACCGAAGCCAGGGACGTGGCGATGACCACGACGGGTGCGGCCAGTAGAAGGTCGTTAAACAGGCTGCGTCGGCGCGCAGGAGCGGTCCAGGTCGCGAGAAGCGTTTTGGCGCTCACGGGTTCACCCCGCGCGAACGACGCGTGGCCAGCCAGCGTTCGCACAGCAACAGGAGGCCGATGAGGATCGCCAGCCACGGTCGCAAATCCTGCGGCCCGGGGGCGAAGGCGCTGCCACCGGTCAGGGGCGAATAGCCGGTAGCCGCCACACGGGCTGGAGCCGGTAGAGGATCGTCGATTGCCGCGCGGAGCTGGATGGGGAAGTCGGCCTGCAACAGTTCGGGCAACACCGCCGGGGTCAGAGGTCGGGTGAACCTCATCAGACGGCCAGAGCCTAGTGGAGTCGCCTCGACCAGCGGCCGGTCGAGATCGTCACGCCAAACCGTAGCTTCCGCGCC
>DASVTM010000487.1:0-11745 GCA_036387575.1 Brevundimonas sp. | reverse complement strand
GTGAATCCAGAACGATGCCTTCAACGGACGTTTGCGGGGCGACTGTCATCATGCGCAACACCAGTTGGGTGCCGTAGGATACACCATAGACCCAGGTCTCGCGTCCGGCGGAGTAGCGCGCGATGAGGCCGCCCAGATCGTGCGCGGCGTTGGTGATGGTGAAGGACTGGACCCATGGTGACCGCGCCTGAAGCTGGCCGAAACAGGCGCCCCATTCCGCGCCTTCCAGGCCGCGGCCGCCGAGCGAGTCCGCCGCTTCTTCGGCGACGCAGACCCGGCTGGATTGTCCTGTGCCGCGGTGATCCGGCACGATCAGGTCGTACTCCGGAAAGGCCGTTCTGAACCGGTCGATGAGGCCGTAGAAGCCGGCCCCCGCCTCGCCCGGACCGCCTGCGACAAGCCAGACGTCGCCACGACTGACCCCGATCGCGGGGAACCTCCGAACGAACACCTCGATGTCTCCGGATGCGGGGTCGCCGTGGCGAAGCGGAGACCTGGCTACGGTGCAGAGACTCCCTGCGAGGGGACCGGTCGTCGCGTCCGGACAAGGAGTGAAATCAGATGATGGCGTAGCCGGCATGGCTGTGGCGTTCATGGAGGTCAACGCGGCTACCAGCGTGGCGGCCAGCGCCGCTGCGAAACTCATCCAGCGCATGCAACATTTCCCTGCTCTTGAGAGTGACATCGCCGGGATCGGAGGCGAGTGCACGTTAAGCTTCTCTAATGATGTCCCGCCACTCCTTCGAACCTTCCGGGGCGTGTCACTTAAATCGGACTAAAAGTAAAAAATACTGGACATCGTGTCGTCTGGGTGAGACATCAATGTCTCTACCGAAGGCTCAGCGAGGACCTCTCCATGTCGTTTCGTGAAAAGCACCTTTGGATCAGCATCGTCTCCGGCGTGGTGGTCTGGGGCTGGTATTTCTGGTTCCTGATCCGGCATGTGGCAGCGGGGCGGTTGGTCAACGACCACTTCACCGGCGACGTCAGTCTGGCCTTCATGGGGTGTCTGGTGCTGGTGGCGTTGATCGAGGTGGTGCTGACCTTCATCGCCTTGGCGACGACACCCAAGGTCCAGCGCAAGACGAAGGACGAGCGCGAGATGCTGGCCGCCCTCAAGGCCAGCCACGTCGCCTTGATGGCGCTGATCGCCCTGATCTTCTGCGTGTCGATGGCGGCCTATTTCGCCGGGCTGATTGACGACGCTTTTGTCGGCGGAGCGGCGGTCTTTTCGGTCACCGGCAACCTGATGGTGCTGTTCGCCAATGTGCTGCTCGCCTGTCTGGTGCTGGCCGAGCTGGTACGGGCGGGGGTGACGCTGATGCTGTTGCGCGGCCTGCGCTGATGGCTCCGCTACTGAAAGGCGGCCCTCCGCCGATCAGGAACCGCATCCGCGAGCTGCGCTTCCATGCCGCAGAGATGACCCAGGCGGCGCTGGCCGAGCGGATCGGCATGACGCGCCAGACCATCGTCGCCATCGAGCAGGGCAAATACTCACCCAGCCTCGAGGCCGCCTTCCGCATCGCCCAGGTGTTCGGCGTGCCGATCACCGACGTTTTCGAGTGGGACGGGTAGTGATCTCCACTCTCTCCCGCCGGGAGAGGGAAGCAAGCAAGGCTTTCGCGGGGATGGCGGGATGGATATGGAACGGTCATCCAAGGAGCGCTCCCATGTCCGATGCCCCCGCCGACGCCTATGACAACATCCTGATCGAACGCCACGCTGACGGCTATGCGGTGGTGACGTTGAACCGGCCCGAGGCGCTGAATGCGTTGAACGCGGCGCTGTTCGCCGATCTGGCGGCGTTTCTCGACGCGGTCGAGCGCGATGACAGCGTGCGCTGCCTGATCCTGACGGGCTCGGGTGAGAAGGCCTTCGCCGCCGGGGCCGACATCAAGGAGATGGCGGACCAGACCTATGCGCAGATGTACGCCGACAACTATTTCGCTCTCGGCCACGACCGGATCATGCGGTTCAGGAAGCCGATCATCGCGGCGGTCAACGGCTTTGCGCTCGGCGGCGGCTGCGAGCTGGCCATGCTGTGCGACTTCATCATCGCTTCGGACAAGGCGAAGTTCGGCCAGCCCGAGATCAACCTCGGCGTCGCGCCCGGCATCGGCGGCTCGCAGCGGCTGACGCGGCTGGTCGGCAAGGCCAAGGCCATGGACATGGTCCTGACCGCGCGGATGATGGACGCCGCCGAGGCCGAACGCGCCGGTCTCGCGTCACGCGTGTTCCCGCACGACACCCTGATGGACGAGGTCCGCAAGATCGCTGCGAAGATCGCCTCGCAAAGCCCGCTGGCCGTGATGGCCAACAAGGAGATGGTCAACGCCGCCCTCGAGACGACGCTGACGCAAGGGGTGCAGTTCGAACGCCGCCTGTTCCACTCCCTGTTCGCCTTCGACGATCAGAAAGAGGGCATGGCTGCCTTTGTCGAGAAGCGGAAACCCGCCTTCAAGGGCACCTGATAGCAGGGGGCGCCTAGGTTCCCGGACGCGCAGGCATGGATCCGGCACGGCATCGCGCGGCGTCGCCCCGCTCGCAGGCGGCGTTGGTAGCCCTCCAGTCCGCCATGGCCTTCTGGTAGCGAGATTCCTGATCGGCGTCGTATTCGGCGCGCGCCTGGGTGTTGATCTGGGCGTCGATGACGATGCGTTCGCGCTCGGCCTGATTGTCGGCCACCGCTTCCTTGTACTCGGCGACCTCTGCTTTGTACTCGGCCTGGTTGGTGCGGTCCGTCTGGTCGGCCATTTCGTCGCGCCGTACGACCTCGGCGTTCAGCCGCTGCGTGATCGTCAACTCGACCGGGTTTTGCGCCGAATCCGGAGCGGGCCCGTTGGTCTCGCCTCTGGCCTCCAGCGCAGCATTGGCCGTCGCGGCGGGTGTCGCCAGCTCAGGCGTGGGCGGAGCCTCCTGTTCGCCCAGCAGCGCGGCCACGGCGTCATTGGCAGATGTTGGGGCGGGTGTTGGCGCGGTGGATGTCTGCGCCAGCACGGTCGCCGGCGACGCGACCAGCATCAGGGCGGACAGGGCGGCGGCGAACGGACGGTAAGCGGATGTCATCGAAAGCTCCTTGCTCAGCTGTATATAACGCGTGCCGGGGCGATTGGACCCATGCACCCGCAGGCGTCCCGGACGCGGTAGTCGGCAATAGAGCGAGAAGCGACGGACTCGCGTTGACCCCTGCCGTGGGTTCAGCTATAGCCGCGCCTCTTCAGATTTCTGCGCCGTGGACACTGTGCTCCGCGGCGTTTTCCGTCTCATAGGTTTATCGATGGCCAACAACCCCGGCGCCCGCAAGGCGATCCGTAAGATCGCCGCCCGCACCGAAGTGAACAAGGCGCGCCGCACGCGCGTCCGGACCTTCCTGCGTAAATTCCAGGAAGCTGTCGTCGCTGGCGACGCCGGCGCCGCCAAGGACGCATTCGTCACGGCTCAATCCGAGCTGATGCGTGCCGTCACCAAGGGCGTGGTCCACAAGAACACGGGCTCGCGCAAGGTCAGCCGACTGGCTGCCCAGCTCAAGAAAATGCCGGCCGCCTGATACCCCTGAAGGGGTAACCTTAGGTTCAGGCGCACCCTCCAAGGCGAAGCTTTCAGTCTGCGGCTACACGGATCGGATTTTTTCGAACCGTCATGCGAATTATGAGTGATTTCAACGGCGAGGAAGCATCTGCTTCCTCGCCGTTTGCACGTCTGCCTCTAACTTAACATTTGCGATAAATAGCTCGCGTGTGGGGTGAAATCCACATTTCCCCATGCAGGATTTGGGTTTAGCGGAGTCAAACTATTTAACTGCGATTCGTGACTCGAATCAGCGTTGACCCAAGGCCCGCCAAGCGTAAGTTTTGGGCTCTAACGCACTTCCATCCCCACACGGATGAAGACGGCGGGAACAGGGTTCCAGTCGGCGGGAGACGTCAAACCTAGAGGCCGCACCCGGCCCGTGAAGCGCATGCTTCGCGGGGCAGGAGAACGCGTCCCTGCGGCTGGCTGATCCCCTGTGGGCATGACGGTGCGTGGCCGAACGTCAGCTTGACGTCCGGCTGTGATTTCAAGGGCGGTGACTAAAGATGGGGGGCTTGGCAGTGATGAGCATGACGGACCCGGATCGCATCTGGACGGAGGCGGCGGGTCGTCTTCGCGCGGAAATCGGCGAAGGCCCTTTCAGTTCCTATATCGCCCCCTCGGCGGTGCGGGCGGACGGCTCCGGTCAGTTGATCCTGGTGACCCCGACGGCCTATGCCCGTGACTGGGTGCGCAAGAACGCCCTGCGTCGCATGAACGAGCTGTGGCTGGGCCTCGATGGCCTGTCGCGCCGTCTGGAAGTTCGTTGTAGGGCCGAGGTCGGTTCGCCCGCTCCCGCCTCCGCCGTGTCGGCGCCGTCGCTGGTGATGTCCGGTGACACCGCTGTCGCCGCCATGCCGGTCGCCACCGTCGCTCCTGTCGCCGACGGCGCCCGCGCCGTGCGCGCCGCCGGTCTGCAGGAACGCCTGACCTTCGACAGCTTCGTGGAAGGCCAGGGCAACGCCTTCGCCCTCGCCATCGCCAAACAGGTCGCCAGCTGGGCTGACGGCCATTTCAATCCGGTCTTCTTTTGCGGCCCCTACGGCTACGGCAAGACCCACCTGCTCAACGCCATCGCCTGGGAGGCCCAGCGTCTGCGGCCCGAGGCCAAGGTGGTCTATCTGACCGCCGAACGCTTCCTGTCGACCTTCGTGCGCGCCATGCAGGACCGCTCGACCGCCGCCTTCAAGGAAAGCCTGCGCTCGGCCGACATGCTGTTGCTGGACGACGTCCAGTTCGTGGGCGGCAAGGCCTCGACCCAGGAAGAACTGCTCTCGACACTCACCGCCCTGATCGAGGACGGCAAGCGGATCGTGCTGTCGGCGGACCGTCCGCCCACCGCCCTGTCCGAGGTCGAGCCGCGCCTGCGCAGCCACCTGTCCGCCGGCCTGACCTGCCCGGTCGAGCCCGCCGACCGCGCGCTCAAGATCGCCGTCGCCCAGAACCGCCTGGCCGCCTTCGCCCGCATGGGCGTGGTCGTCGGGGAAGCGTCCAGCGCCGTGCTGGAACAACTGGTCGATCGCACGCCGGGCTCGGTCCGTGAGCTTGAGGGCGCCGTCACCACCCTGGCCGCCGCCGCCGGGTCGCGTCTGTCGAGCCTGGGCGCGGATGAAGCCGCCGGTCTGCTGGGCGCCGCCCTGCGCGGCGGTCCCGAGCGTCGCATCACCGTCGACGAGATCCAGAAGACCGTCGCCGAGCATTTCAACATGAAGCAGGTCGATCTGCTGTCCGAGCGTCGCACCCGCGCCATCGCCCGTCCGCGCCAGATCGCCATGTACCTGTGCAAGCAGCACACGACCCGCTCCTATCCCGACATCGGTCGTCGCTTCGGCGGTCGCGACCACACCACGGTCCTGCACGGCGTGCGCAAGATCGAGGAACTGATGCCGCAGGACGACCAGATCGCCCGCGACGTCGAGGCGTTGACGCGCAAGCTGAGAGGCTGAGTTCACCTCTCCGCGCGCGAAGGCGCGTGGGGAGGACAGATCGCATATCCTCCCCATCCCTGATGGGGAGGGGGACCGCGAAGCGGTGGAGGGGCCGATCGCGGTGCGATCGGTGGGCGATCAGGAGGGGGCGACACGGTGCTGGCCGGTCACCCCTTTCCTAATTCCGCGTTTCCCTCACCTGCTCGTCGCAAGCGCGCCGACCTCACCTCTCCATTCGCCTTCGCGAATGGAGAGGTGAGTTGTGGACCATGCTGCCTGCTAGTTGCTCCGCCGCGCCAATCCGCTAGTGTCCAAAGCCAATACACAAGCGACGCTGCGATTCCGCGTTGCGCCCGGGCTTTGAGACGACATGCAGCTGACCATCGAACGATCCGCGCTTCTGAAGGCCCTCGGGCATGTGCAGAGCGTGGTCGAGCGCCGCAACACCATTCCGATCCTGTCCAACGTCCTGTTGAGCGCGGGCCGCGACAGCCTGTCGTTCGCCGCGACCGACCTCGACATGGAAATGGTCGACCGCGCCGACGCCGTGGTTCAGGTCGAGGGCCAGATCACCGCCCCGGCCCACACCCTGTACGAGATCGTGCGCAAACTGCCCGACGGCGCCGAGGTCTCGCTGACCTATAACGGCGACGATCCCCGGCTGACGGTCTCGGCCGGACGTTCGCGCTTTAACCTGCCGGTCCTGCCCGCCGGCGACTTCCCGGTGATGTCGACGGATACCTCCGGCGCCCGGTTCAGCCTGATGAAGGAAGACCTCGCCCGCCTGATCGACAAGACGCGGTTCGCGGTCTCGACCGAGGAAACCCGCTACTATCTGAACGGCCTCTATCTGCACACGGTGGCCGATAACGGCATCCCGCTGCTGCGCGCCGTGGCTACCGACGGTCACCGCCTCGCTCTGGCGGAGACGCCGGCTCCCGAAGGCGCCGCCGGTGGTCCGGGCGTAATCGTACCCCGCAAGACCATCGATCAGGTCCGCCGCCTGCTCGACGACGGCTCCGGCCCCGTCGAGGTTCAGGTCTCGCCCCAGAAGATCCGTTTCGAGTTCGGCCAGGCCTCCTTGACCTCCAAGGTCATCGACGGCGCCTTCCCCGACTATATGCGCGTCATCCCCAAGGGGAACGACAAACAGGCCGACATCGACAACGCCATGTTCTCCAAGGCCGTCGACCGCGTCGCCACCATCTCGGCCGAAAAGAGCCGCTCGGTGAAGCTGGCGTTTGAACTCGACCGCGTCACCCTGACGGTGCGCAACATGGAGGCCGGGCAGGGCGTCGAGGAGGTCGAGATCGGCTACTCCGAAGAGCCCTTCGAAATCGGCTTCAACGCCCGCTATCTGCTGGACGTCGCCGGTCAGATCACCGGTGAGAACGCCACCTTCATGTTCGCCGACCCCGCCTCGCCGACGCTCGTTCTCGATCCGGGCGATCCCGGCGTTCAGTACGTGCTGATGCCGCTGCGTGTCTGACGAACGCGTCGAGAGCCTAACTCCAGACGCGGTACAGGAAACTCCGTCGCTGACGGTGCGGACGGATACGCTGAAAGCAATAGGGCCGGTTCTGGTCGTCTGGGCTCTTCTCTTCGCCCTGTTCGCCTTGCCACTTACGCACACGGCTCTCGTGGCGGCGGAGGGCGGCGACTCGCTGGCCGCATGGGGTCGGCTGGCTGCGACCCGGGGCTTCTGGTGGGTGGCGGCGCCCTATGCCGCTGTGGCGCTGTTGATCGGATACTATGTCTGGATTCTGACGCGACGCCTGCTCATCCAGCCGACCATTTTGCTGACGCCTGAAGGGTTCGAGGTTACGGACGAGGCTGGCGTCCGCTTTACGGCATGGGGCGATGTCGAGGCGTTCGACATCGCCTATGATCCTGACAATCACCGCGAGCACCTCGGCTGGCGTTACAGACTTGGCGCCGCCCGGGTGAGCGAGTGGGACAGGCCTGCCCGGAACCTCGACAAGACATTCGGCATGGGCTGGCAAGGTTCCGTGCCGGATTTGCGCGATACATTCGAGGCGTGGCGTCGCCGGTATAGCGCCGGGCGGATAGATTGAGCCTGACTTCCCTTACCCTTACCGATTTCCGGTCCTACGCGTCCGCAACCCTGCCTGTGGGCGCGGGCCCTGTGGTGCTGCATGGGCCGAACGGGGCGGGGAAGACCAATCTGCTGGAGGCGTTGAGCCTGTTCACGCCCGGCAAGGGTCTGCGTGGGGCGACGGCCCAGGAGATGGGGCGGCGGGAGCCGGGCGAGGCAGGCGGTCGGGCGTGGGCTGTGGCGTTGACGCTCGCCCCTCTTTCGGAAGACGGCGGAGACGATGAAGAGATCCGCCTCGGCACGGGCGTTCAGACGGCGGGCGCGGGGCGGCGCATCGTCCGCATCGACGGCGAGACGGCGGCGCCGGGGCGGCTGCTCGACTACCTGCGGCCCGTCTGGGCGACGCCCGAGCAGGACCGATTGTTCTCGGACGCCCGGGCGGACCGACTGAAGTTTTTCGACCGGCTGGTGTTCGCGGCCAACACTGCGCACGCGGCCACCGTCTCGGCCTATGAGAAGGCCATGCGCGAGCGGCTGCGGTTGCTGACCGACGGGGTTGAGGGCAGGGAGGCCGATCCGCTCTGGCTCGACGCGCTGGAACTGCGGCTGGGCGACACCGGAGCGCGCGCTGCGATGGCCCGCGCCTCTGCTCTGGAACTGCTACAGGCGGGTATCGATGCCCGGGGCGACCGGCCATTCCCACAGGCCGACCTCGGCCTGACCGGCGAGGCCGAGACCATGGCCGCCGCCGGAGCCGATCACGCGGCCATCGCCGGTGCGATCCGCGAAGGGATGTTGCGCTCAAGGCGACGCGACGGCGCGGCAGGCCGCTCCCTGTTCGGTCCTCATCGAACCGACCTGACCGCCCTGCACCGTGAAAAGAACCGCCCCGCCGCCGAGGGCTCCTCGGGCGAGCAGAAGGCGCTGGTCCTGAACCTGATCCTCGCCCAGGTGACCCGGCTGAAATCGGAAGCCAAAGACGGGGGAGGCGCGTCCCCCGTCCTGCTGCTGGACGAGGCCCCCGCCCACCTCGACGCCCGCCGCCGCTCCGCCCTGTTCGATGAGATCGTGGCGCTTGAGCTTCAGGCTTTCATGACCGGCACCGAAGCCGTGCTGTTCGACGACCTGCAAGGCCGCGCGCGGTTCGTCAGGGTCGAGGGCGGCTGACTGGAGGCCTCGGACTGACCAATGTCGGGAGCCCGGCGTAGGAACGGTCCCGCCCGGCGCCTCGTTACTTTCGCATGACCGACGACAGAAGCGTTCTCGAGGCTCCGGTGCCGCCCGCGATCACGCGGCGGCTGGAACAGGTGCTCAAGCCGATCGATGCCGCAGGATTGACCGTCGCCTGCGCCGAGAGCTGCACCGGCGGACTTGTCGCAGCCGCCATCTCCGACGTCGAAGGTCTGGGTCATGTGCTGGACGGCGCTCTGGTCACCTATTCGAACGAGGCCAAGAAGCGGCTGTTGGGCATCCCCGCCGATCTGATCGAGGATCCGGGGCCGGTGTCCGAAGTCGTGGCGATCCGGATGGCCGAGGGCGCCCTGACCCGCTCTGCGGCCGACATTGCGCTGTCGGTGACGGGGTTTGCAGGCCCCGCCGGTCCCGATGACGAGGAGGGGCTGGTCCATTTTGCCATGGCGCGGACCGACCGGGATACCGTGCACCGCGAGGGCCATTTCGGAGAAATCGGTCGCTCCCGGGTGCGGCTCGCCTGTCTGGAAGTTATGATCGACTTGCTCGAAGAGGCAGGCGCGGACGCCTGACCGCTCGGCTTGCGGCAGTCAGGTACTACGCCTCCGCTTTCCCTCGCTTTTCCCGTCCGGAATCCTGTATAAACACAGCATCGACGCGGCCTGAATCGGTCGCGATCCTTGTGCATTTTTCAGCGGGCCGGATCGCTCTTCGCCATCCGCATCGACCCCCGCGTCTCCGGACGATTGAATGACCGACAACACCGAATCTGCCCGCAACGAAGACACGGCTGAAGAAGCCGCCTACGGCGCGGAATCCATCAAGGTTCTCAAAGGCCTGGACGCTGTTCGCAAGCGTCCCGGCATGTATATCGGCGACACCGACGACGGCTCCGGCCTGCACCACATGGTGTACGAAGTCGTCGACAACGCCATCGATGAGGCCCTCGCCGGCCACGCCGATCTGGTCGAGGTCATCCTGAACGCCGACGGCTCGGTCACCGTCACCGACAACGGTCGTGGCATCCCCACCGACATCCACGCCGAAGAGGGCGTCTCGGCGGCCGAGGTCATCATGACCCAGCTGCACGCAGGCGGTAAGTTCGACCAGAATTCCTACAAGGTCTCGGGCGGCCTGCACGGCGTGGGCGTCTCGGTCGTCAACGCGCTGAGCGACTGGCTCAAGCTGGTCATCTTCCGCAACGGCAAGCGCCATGAGATGAAGTTCGAGCGTGGCGACACGGTCGAGAGCCTCAAGGTCACCGGCGACGCGCCGATGCGCGACAATGGCAAGGTCCTCAGCGGCACCCAGGTCACCTTCTATCCGTCGGTAACGACGTTCAGCCACATCGACTTCGACCTGAAGACGCTCGAGCACCGCCTGCGTGAGCTGGCCTTCCTGAACTCGGGTGTGGTCATCAAGCTGGCGGACCATCGCGGCGTCGAGCAGATCGAGCAGCTTCTGCACTACGAAGGCGGCGTCGAGGCCTTCGTGCGCCACCTCGACAAGTCCAAGACGCCGATCCTTAAGGACGTCATCGTCATTCGCGGCAAGAAGGACAATATCGAGATCGACCTCGCCTTATGGTGGAACGATTCCTACCACGAGACGATGCTGTGCTTCACCAACAACATCCCCCAGCGGGACGGCGGCACCCACCTCTCGGCCTTCCGCACCAGCCTGACCAAGGTCATGGGCGCCTACATGGAAAGCTCGGGCGCGCTGAAGAAGGAAAAGGTCGCGCCGTCGGGTGAAGACGCCCGCGAAGGCCTGACCTGCGTCCTGTCGGTCAAGGTTCCGGACCCCAAATTCTCGTCGCAAACCAAGGACAAGCTGGTCTCGTCCGAAGTGCGCCCGGCGGTAGAGGGGCTGTGCTCCGAAGGCCTGTCGCAGTGGTTCGAGGAACATCCGATCGAGGCCAAGCTGGTCGTCGCCAAGATCATCGAGGCGGCCTCGGCCCGTGAAGCGGCGCGCAAGGCCCGCGACCTGACCCGGCGCAAGTCGGCGCTGGATATCTCGAGCCTGCCCGGCAAGCTGGCCGACTGTCAGGAACGCGATCCGGCCAAGTCCGAACTGTTCATCGTCGAGGGCGACTCCGCCGGCGGCTCGGTCAAACAAGGCCGCAACCGCGAGAACCAGGCGGTCCTGCCGCTGCGGGGCAAGATCCTCAACGTCGAGCGCGCCCGGTTCGACCGGATGCTGTCGTCGGAGCTGATCGGGACGCTGATCCTGGCGCTCGGCACCGGCATCGGCCGCGACGACTTCAACGCCGACAAGCTGCGCTACCACAAGATCATTTTGATGGCCGACGCCGACGTCGACGGCGCCCACATCCGGACCCTGCTGCTGACCTTCTTCTATCGCCAGATGCCCGAGCTGATCACGCGCGGCCACATCTACATCGCCCAGCCGCCGCTCTACAAAGTCTCCAAGGGCAAGCAGTCGCGCTACCTCAAGGACCAGTCCGAAATGGACTCGTACCTGATCGAGGAAGGCTCGTCCGAGGCCGAACTGGATCTGGCCAACGGCGAGCGGCGCACGGGTCACGACCTGCAGGCGCTCGTCCGCGAGGCCAAGACGTTCAAGTCGCTGTCCGACCGTCTGTCGCAACGCGCGCCCGCCTTCTCCATCGAGCAATCGGCGCTGGCCGGTCTGTTCGCGGAGGAGGGCGATCTCGCCGCCAAGGCTGCGGCCGCCGCCACGCGTCTGGACCTCTACGCCGAAGAAGGCGACGGCGCCTGGTCGGGCGAACCGGGCGTGCAAGGCGCGGTGGTGTTCAACCGCACCCGTCGTGCGGTCAAGGAATCCGTGGTGCTGGAAGAGGCGCTGATCCGCTCGCTGGACGCGCGTCGTCTGGCCGAACGGGCGCTGGCGTTCGACGGCGTGTTCGACAAGCCGGCCATCTATCGCCGCAAGGACAAGTCGACGACCATTCGCGGTCCGATCGACCTGCTCAACGCCATCCTCGATGCGGGCAAGAAGGGCCTCGCCATCCAACGC
>DASVTM010000486.1:0-3583 GCA_036387575.1 Brevundimonas sp. | reverse complement strand
GGCCCGAACCAGACGGTAACCGACCCCCATGTTTTCTCATCTTTTCGGCGCGATCTCCAACGACATCGCGATGGATCTGGGCACCGCCAACACCCTCATTTACATGAAGGGCAAGGGGATTGTCCTGAACGAGCCTTCGGTCGTTGCACTGCGCAACGTCGGCGGCCGCAAGATCGTCCACGCCGTGGGCATTGAGGCCAAGCAGATGCTGGGCCGCACGCCGGGCCACATGGAAGCCATCCGTCCGATGCGAGACGGGGTCATCGCCGACTTCGAAGTCGCCGAGGAAATGATCAAGCACTTCATCCGCAAGGTGCATAACCGTCGCGGCTTCGTGAACCCCAAGATCATCGTCTGCGTGCCGTCGGGCGCCACAGCCGTCGAACGCCGCGCCATCAATGACAGCTGCCTGAACGCCTCGGCTCGCCGCGTCGGTCTGATCGACGAGCCCATGGCCGCCGCGATCGGCGCCGGCCTGCCGATCCACGAGCCCACGGGTTCGATGGTGGTCGACATCGGCGGCGGCACGACCGAAGTGGCCGTGCTGTCGCTGTCGGGCATCGTCTATTCCAAGTCGGTCCGCGTCGGCGGCGACAAGATGGACGACTCGATCATCAGCTACATGCGCCGCAACCATAACCTTCTGATCGGCGAGACCACCGCCGAGCGGATCAAGAAGGACATCGGCACGGCGCGGATGCCCGCCGACGGCGAAGGCCTGTTCATCGAGGTCAAGGGTCGCGACCTGATGCAGGGCGTGCCGCGCGAGGTCCGCATCTCGGAACGTCAGGCGGCCGAAGCCTTGGCCGAACCTGTCGCCCAGATCATCGACGCCGTGAAGGTCGCCCTGGAAGCCACGCCTCCTGAACTGGCCGCCGACATCGCCGACAAGGGCATCATGCTTACGGGCGGCGGGGCTCTGCTTCGCGGTCTTGACGCGGAAATCCGCGACCATACCGGCCTGCCGGTCTCGGTCGCCGACGATCCACTGTCCTGCGTCGCCATCGGCTGCGGTCGCGTTCTGGAACACCCGCGCTGGATGAAGGGCGTGCTCGACTCGGCGCTTTAGGCGATCTGAGCTCGACACTGACGGGGATGATGGCCGGTCTGGCCGCGTATCCCCGTCGCTCCTGCGTTTTCCGCGGTTCCCAACGGGTCCGTATTTTGCAATAGGCTGCACTGTCGGTGGGGGGCGTCCCACCGATTCTGACCCCTTACAAGAAAGGCTGCCGTGGCGTTTCGCGACGGACCGTTCGAGAACCTCAAGGTACCGCTGGCGTGGACCGCCGCGGTGGCGGTCATCGTTGCCTTGATTGCATCGCTGTTCCTGATCGTCAGCGATCGGCGCGAGGTCCGCGACCACGACAACTACACCCCTGTCAGAGCTGGATTCGACTCCGTCGCGGGCCCGGTCAACGGCGTGCTTGCGGCTCCGGTGCGCTGGACGGGCGCCCTGAGCGACGGGATCAAGGGCTATTTCTTCGCGGTCTCCGAGAACCGCCGCCTGCGGGCCCAGGTCGCCGATCTGCAGCCCTGGCGCGATCAGGCCATCGCGCTCAAGAACGTCAACGCCCGCTATGAGGCGATGCTGGGCCTGCGGACGGAGCCCGCGGTGGCCATGGTCACCGCAAGGTCCGTCTCAGATGCACGCGGACCTTTCGTCAACGCACGCCTGATCGACGCGGGATCGTCCAAGGGCGTTCGTATCGGTAATCCCGTCATCAATGAGCACGGGATGGTCGGGCGCATCATAGGTACGACCGGCGGGATAAGCCGCGTCCTGCTGCTGACAGATGTGTCCAGCCGCACCCCGATCCTGATTGACCGGACGGACGCCCGGGCCATGCTGACGGGCGACGGCAGCGGCAATCCCCGCCTGGAGTTCCTGCGGTCTCGCGACCTTCAGGCCGGGGATCGCGTCCTCAGCTCCGGAGACGGTGGCGGGATCCCGCGCGGCGTACCAATCGGCGTCGCCGCCAAGGGGATCGACGGATCGTGGCGGGTCAAGCTGTTCAGCGACCGGGGCGCCATCGACTATGTCCGGGTCATGCTGTTCCAGGACTTTGGCCAACTGGTGAACCCCGAGGCCCTGAACGCCGCGCCTCTGGCCGGATTGGGAACTGCTCCGAGTCCTGGCTCGGCCCAGGCGGCGGCCATAGGCGACGCCTCTGCGCGACGCGCGGCCGCTGCAGCAAGCGCGGTCGAGCGCGCGCGGGCGGCCAGCGCGACCCCGCCTGCAGCCACTTCTCCCGCCGCCATTGCGGCCGCACCGAGACCCACTGCACCACGACCTGTCGCGCCAAGACCGACTCAGGCGGCGCCCGGTGCGACGCCAACCGGCGTTCCTGCGCCGACTCAGCCGGGGGGCGCGCTGTGAAACGGTCCGCTGCGGTCCGCGTCGTCGGTCCTGTGGAGTGGATCGTCTATCCGTCGCTGATCGTCATTGCAGCGACACTTGTCCTCGCCACCCCGGTCCAATTGTTCGGGCTGAAACTGCCGGAGCCGGTCCTGCCGATGATCCTCGCGTTCGCCTGGCCGCTGGTGCGCCCGTCGATGATCGCGCCGGCGGTGCTGTTCTTCGTCGGTCTGTTCATCGACCTGTTGTGGGGCGGCATGCTCGGCGTCTGGCCGCTGAGCTTGCTGGCCGTTTATGGGGCGGTGCTACTGTCGCGAAACCTGCTCGCCGGTCAGGAAACCCAGTTGTTGTTCGTCTGGTATGGCGCCTGCACCCTGCTGGCCTTCTTCGTGACGTATCTGATCGTCAGTCTCGACGCGGGCAATGCGCCCAGCGTTCTGGCGCTCCTTGGACAGATGATACCGACCTTGCTGCTGTTTCCCGTCGCCAACTGGATGATCCAGCGCTTCGATGACGGGGACACGCGTTTCCGATGAGTGGCGAACCCTCGATCTTCTTTGCCGACGTCAATGAGCGCCAAGGCTCGTTCCTGCGTCGAACCTTCGTTGTCGGCGGGCTGACGGCGTTGGGCATCGGCGCGCTGGGGGCGCGGCTGGCCCAGCTTCAGGTGGTTCAGGCCAAGGAATACGCGACCCTCGCCACCAACAACCAGTTCAACTTCCGTCTTGTGCCACCGCCACGCGGGCGCATCCTCGATCGCAACGGTGTCGTCATCGCCGGTAACCGTCCGAGTTTCCGGGTGCTGGTCGTGCGCGATGAGACCAAGGATCTGGACCAGACGCTGGACCTTCTGGGACGGCTTCTGCCCGATACCATCGAGCGGCGCAGGACGATCATCCGCGAGGTCAACGCCGCTCGCCCGTCGTCACCGGTTCCGGTCAAAAGCGACCTGAACTGGGAGGAGTTCGCCAAAGTAAATCTGTATGGCTCCGACCTGCCGGGGGTCATGACCGACATGAATGAGGCGCGCTTCTATCCGTTCGGCGGATCGTTCGCACACGTCATCGGCTACGTCGCCAAGGTCACGGATCGCGACATAGAGGGGATGAAGAAGCGTGGCGAGACCCCGCCTGAGATTCTCTACAATCCCGGCTTTCGCATCGGGCGGTCCGGCATCGAGAAGGCCCTGGACGCCGATCTGCGTGGCGAAGCGGGCGGCACGCGTGT
>DASVTM010000485.1:0-1684 GCA_036387575.1 Brevundimonas sp. | reverse complement strand
GCGAGGGCAACGTCCGCTTTGCGGCCTGAAGGCAACTCCTCAAATTGACCCTCAACGGACATTCACCTGTTTTCGGCGACCCTCTTCAGTAAAGCGTGAGCGTCCCGCTTAGCCCGCTCCTCCGCCTCCGCAAATGTGAGGCTGGCTGCGCCGGGTAGATGCAGGTTGATGTCGATGGCGTCGCTTAGCTGAGGCCTGTCTGCAAGAGGAACATCAACGATGACCCTCGCCCATATTCCGCCAAGGCCGTCAGGCCGGAGGTCGTGAACCTGTGTGTTGATCGCCATCCGACGAGATGACCACGATCAACGTCCCCTAACCACCCCTGGCAGGCATCGGCGAAGTCCGGTCTCCGCCCTACCCCGCCTTCGCCGCATCGAACCCCGCCCGCGCCGTCTCTATCCGCTCCAGATGTTCGCCGGCCCACGTCCATACGCCACAGAACGCCTCGGCCAGACTGAAGCCCATGTCGGTCAGGCGGTATTCGACCTTGGGCGGCACCACCGGGTGGACCGTGCGCACCACCAGCCCGTCGCGCTCCATCGCGCGTAACGTCTGGGTCAGCATCTTCTGGCTGATGCCATCGGAGAGTTGGCCGATGCGGGTGAAGCGCAGCTCGCCGTTCTCGGCCAGGACGTCCAGCACGATCATGGTCCATTTGTCGGCGAGGCGGCCGATGACCTCGTTGACCAGCGCTTCGACACGGGGATCGACTGGCGGGTATTCGGGTTTGGGATGAGCAAGAGCCGGCGCTGACATCAGTTTCCTTCCGGTAAGTACCGAACCTTTCGGTGCCTACTTTCCAATGGAGAGCGACCGTCATACATCGCCGGATGTCGAAGTTCCAGCCCGGAGACCTCCCATGAACATCGCCCAAGACACCGTCCTGATCACTGGCGGCGGCGCCGGCATCGGTCGCGCCTTCGCCGAGGCCCTGCACGCAAAGGGCGCCAAGGTCATCATCGCCGGCCGCCGCGAAGGCCCGTTGCAAGAGGTCGTCGCCGCCAATCCGGGCATGGCCTACGTGGTCCTCGACGTCGCCGATCCCGAGGCGATCAAGACCGTCGCGGCCCGTGTTGTCGCCGACCACCCGAACCTCAACGCCGTCGTCAACAACGCCGGGATCATGAAGACCGAGGACCTGTCGGGCGGCGTCATCGACCTGTCCGTCGTCGAGGAGACGCTGGCCATCAACCTGTTGGGCACCATCCGGCTGACGGCGGCCCTGTTGCCCCATCTGCTGACCAAGCCCGCCGCGACGGTCGTCACCGTATCGTCGGGTCTGGCCTTCGTGCCGCTCGCCGCGACCCCGACCTACAACGCCACCAAGGCCGCCATCCATTCGTGGAGCCAGTCGTTGCGCCACCAGCTCAGGGACACGTCGGTCAAGGTCGTCGAATGGGCGCCTCCCGCCGTCGCCACCGACCTGATGCCCGGCCACGCCGAGAACCCCAACTCCATGCCGCTGGCCGACTTCATTTCCGAAAGCGTCGCGCTGTTCGAGGCGGGCAATGACGAGGTCCAGGTCGAACGGGTCAAGTTCCTGTCCGGAGCCGAAGGCCGGGGCGAGTACGCCAAGGTGTTCGGGATCGTGAACGGAGCGCACTGAACCAACCCCGCCGATCCCGCACCGCCGGGATCAGCCCAAAAGGGTGGAGACACTCGACCCTGATAATCTCGCCCC
>DASVTM010000484.1:0-18797 GCA_036387575.1 Brevundimonas sp. | reverse complement strand
CGTAGAGCCGGCCTTCTGGGCGGCCAGCTGGCCGTAGAAGGTCTGGATGTGCGTCGACCCGGCTCGATACCATTGCTGGGCCCCGTTGCGGTCACCCTGCGCTTCAGCCGCGCGGCCTAGCCAGTAGAGGGCTCGGCCCTGAGTGATCGGGGTGGAAGACGTATTGCGTAGCGCCTCGAAGTGGCGCGCCGCGCGGGCGGGATCGTTGAGTTTTGTCAGGGCCACCCAGCCGGCGAAGAACTCGGCGTCCACCTTGCGGTCGCCGCCCGGGAAACCGTGGCCGTTCATGGCGTCGTAAGCCGCCTGCCAGTTCCGATCCTGCAGGGCGTCGAGGTAATAGTTTCGGCGCTCGGTCCACAGCGTGCTCTGGCCCTCCGAATGCAACGGCGCGGCGGGCAGATAGCGCAGCAGTTCGTAGCCTTCGCGTCCACGGCCTGCCCCTCGGAGGATACGCACACGCTCGAGCACCACAGCCGGATTGACCGCCTGGCTCGCGCTCAGCGACGCGACCGTGGCATCAGGGCTGTAGGCGGTGCGCAGGGCCATGACGGCATTGGCGATGCTCGCGCGTTCGGGTGAAACCAGATTGAGCATCGATCGTGTCGCCGGGCCGTGCGGGCCAAGCAGAAGCATGTTCAGCCGCGCCTCGTGGTCCGCCTGGGTCAGCCAGTTGCTCCACTGGCCGAGGATTCGGCTCTGGCTGGCGTCGTCAAACGACTGGGTCCGCCACCAGTCGCCAATCAATCGTTGAGCATCGGCTGTGCGGCCGGTTTGCTGCAGGGCCCAGCCGAGGGCGATGGCCCCTTGAATGGTGGTCGGCTGGCTGTTTCCGAAGAAGGCGAGAACCTCGTTGGGCTGGAGCCCGGCACGATCCAGCGCGATCTCTCCGGCGGCGCGGCGGCTGTCGGCGCGAGGCCAGCCGGCCAGGGTCTGCTGATCCGTCGCGAGTTCGCCGAAGGACAGTTGCGGCGCCGAGGTGTCGACCAGCGCCCACTCGACCAGCTTGCGGGCAGTCGGGTCGCCGATGCGGGCTATCGCGGTCTGGGTGTCGACGACGTTGCGCGCGCGGGCAGCGGCCAGTCCCTGACGGAAGGCGGCAGTGTCCTGATCATTCAGCACGCGGGGCTGATAGCTGGCCGTCGAACCTTGTCCCGCCGCCTGCGTATAGGGCTGGGCCGTGTACGGCTGGGCGCCGTTCAATTCAGACGTCGATTGGGGCAGCGGAACGAGGACCGCAAGCGCGGCCGCAAAGGTGGTCGCCAACATGGTTTTAAAGATCCCCATTCATCGCAGTTGCAGCAGCCAAGCCGGCAACCTACCCTCTATCGCTCGTTACAGGCGCGCGTCGCCCATTTCCCACGCAGGTAGAGTTGTTCCTATGACCGCCCCCTTGTTCAAGGGCGTGATCACCGCCCTGATCACACCACTTCGTGACGGAAACGTGGACGAAGCCGCCTTAACGCGCCTCGTCGAGCGCCAGATTGCCGCAGGCATCCACGGCATCGTCGCTGTGGGCACGACCGGGGAGGGCGGCGGCCTGACCATCGAGGAGCACAAGCGCGTGACCTCGCTGTGCGTCGATGTCGCCGCAGGGCGGATCCGCGTGATCGCCGGCGCCGGGTCTCCCGCCACGTATGAGTCGATCGATCTGGCGGCCCACGCCAAGGCTTGTGGTGCCGACGGTTCGCTGGTGGTCACCCCCTACTACAACCGTCCTTCGCAGGCCGGGCTCGTGGCGCATTTCGAGGCCGTGGCAGACGCGGTTCAGCTGCCGTTGATCCTGTACAACGTCCCGTCGAGAACGAGCGTCGATCTGTCGAACGAGAGCGTGGCTCACCTGGCGCGGCATCCCAATATCGTCGCGATCAAGGACGCGACGGCCGACATGAGCCGGACCAGCTGGATGCACGCCAACATCGTCGGCAAGGAGACGCAGTTCGACCTGATCTCGGGCGACGATCACAGCTTCATCGGCTATGCGGCCCACGGCGGGGTCGGTTTGATATCGGTAACCTCAAATGTCGCGCCGGAGGCGATGGTGGCCATGTATGACGCGGTCGCCGCAGGCGACTACGCCACGGCGCGCTCGTGGCAAGATCGCCTGATCGGACTGCACAAGGCGCTGTTCCTCGACGCATCGCCGGCCCCGGCGAAATATGCGCTGGCGAAGTTCGGGCTCTGCAGTGAGGAAATGAGATTGCCGCTGACGCCCACCAACGACGCGGTCAAGCCGGCCATCGACGCGGCCCTCGCGACTGCCGGAGTGACTGGCTGATGGCCCCGACGACGAAGGAAAAGGCGGCCGCCGCCAAGAGCGCGCCGATCACCAAGGCCAAGGTCATCGCCGAGAACCGGCGGGCTAAATTCGACTACTTCCTCGAGGACAATGTCGAGGCTGGAATCATGCTGCTGGGGACCGAGATCAAGGCCCTCCGCATGGGGCGGGCCAATATCGCCGAGAGCTATGCGGCGGTCGAGGGCCGCGAGATCGTGCTGATCAACGCCGACATCCCGCCCTATGCCCAGGCCAACCGTTTCAATCACGAGCCGCGTCGGCCGCGGAAGCTGCTGCTGCATCGCAAGCAGATCGACCGGCTGATCGGCGCCGTCCAGAAGGATGGCCAGACCATCATCCCGATCCGGCTCTATCTGAACGACGACGGCAAGGCCAAGCTCGAGATCGCCCTCGCCAAGGGCAAGAAGCTCCACGACAAGCGCGAAGCCTCCGCCGACCGCGACTGGGCGCGGGATAAGGCCCGCCTGATGCGCGACAAGGGCTAGGACTTAGGCCTAGGGCGCGGGAAGGTGGGGGCCGAGCCCCCGCCGACTACTTCTTGCCGGGAACCTGGGTGAACGGCGACGTGCCGACCACGACGGCGGGCTTGGCCTTTTCCGCCTTGGGTTTGCGGACTTCCTTGTTGCTCTTGACTTGACCCTTGGCCATGACCGCTCTCCTCACGCCTGCCACCGGGATGGTGGGTGGGCATTGATATCAGAATACCCGGCGTCCCTCATTCTGTCCCATCATATCGAAGGCTGTTGACGAGAACAAATAGCCAACATAGAACAATACCGGAACATACAGTCTGGGGATAAGTCTATGTCGAGAATGGTGAGAGATATGCTGTCGCTTGCATCCTGCGGCGGGTTTGTCTGGATGGTCTGGCAGGCGGCCCTGCTGGCGACATGAGTCGTTTCCGGCCTGCCTCTGAGGATCAGGCCATCACCGATACGGTTTCCAGCACGGGTTTCGTCCACCTTAGGGTTCGCTCGGCCTATTCGCTGCTCGAGGGCGCGATGAAGTCGGGAAAGATCCCGAAACTGGCGGCGGACTCAGGGATGCCCGCCGTGGGCGTGGCCGACCGGGCCAACCTGTTCGGGGCGCTGGAGTTCTCCGAAGCCTCGAAGGGCGCAGGGGTTCAGCCGCTGGTGGCCTGCGCCATGCCGGTCATGGGTATCGGCGGCAAGGCGGGCGAGCGTTGGGCCAAGGTCCCTACCGTGGTTCTGATCTGTCAGACCGAGGCCGGCTGGCGCAATCTGTGCGCCCTGTCGTCGTCGGCCTATCTGGATGCCGGCGACAATGAGCCGGGCGTGCCGTGGGACAAGATCGTGGCCCATTCCGAGGGCTTGATCCTGCTTTCGGGCGGTCCGGACGGCCCGGTCGATCCGCTCTATGTGCAGAACAAGAACGCCGAGGGCGATGCGGCTCTGGCCGAGATGGCGCGCGTGTTCGGTGACCGCTTCTATGTCGAGCTGCAGCGTCACGGCCTGCCGCACGAAGGGCAGGGCGAACAGGGTCTGGTGACCTGGGCCTATGCCAACGACGTTCCCATCGTGGCCACCAACGACGTCTATTACGCCAAACAGGCGCAGGCGAAATCGCACGACGCCCTGCTGTGTATCGCTGACGGCGCCTTCACCGGTCAGGAAGACCGGCGCCGGATCACCGACCAGCACTGGTTCAAGTCGGTCGAGGCCATGCGGACCCTGTTCGCCGACCTGCCCGAAGCCTGCGACAACACTATCGACATCGCCCGCCGCTGCGCCTTCCTCGTCAACACACACGCGCCGATACTGCCGCGTTTCGACGCCGGGGCCGGGCGCACCGAGCCTGACGAGCTGGCGTATCAGGCCCGCGAGGGGCTGAAGGTTCGGCTCAAGGAAGTCACTCCGGCGATGCCCGAGGCGGAGTACTGGACCCGCCTCGAATGGGAGGTCGGGATCATCCAGCAGATGGGGTTCCCGGGCTATTTCCTGATCGTGGCCGACTTCATCAAATGGGCCAAGAACCACGGCATCCCGGTCGGACCGGGGCGGGGTTCCGGCGCCGGGTCTCTGGTCGCCTGGGCCCTGACCATCACCGACCTCGACCCTTTGCGGTTCGGCTTGCTGTTCGAGCGGTTCCTGAACCCTGAACGGGTCTCCATGCCCGACTTCGACATCGACTTCTGTCAGGAGCGGCGCGAGGAGGTCATCGACTACGTGCAGGCGCGCTACGGCAAGGACCGCGTCGCCCAGATCATCACCTTCGGCACCCTGCAGGCGCGGGCCGTGCTGCGCGACGTCGGGCGGGTGCTGCAGATGCCGCTGGGCCAGGTCGACCGGCTCTGCAAGATGGTGCCGAATAACCCAGCGGCGCCGGTGACCTTGGCTCAAGCCATCGATCTGGAGCCGCGGCTGAAGGAGGCCCGCGATTCCGAGGCCTCGGTCCGCACGCTGCTGGAGACGGCGCTGGAGCTGGAAGGCCTCTACCGCAACGCCTCGACACATGCCGCCGGCATCGTCATCGGCGACCGGCCGCTGGTCGAACTGGTGCCGCTGTATCAGGACCCGCGCTCCACCATCCCGGCCAGCCAGTTCAACATGAAATGGGTCGAGCCGGCGGGTCTGGTGAAGTTCGACTTCCTCGGCCTGAAGACCCTGACGACGCTGGACCGGGCGCGCGAATACCTGTCGCGGCGCGGGGCCGAGCCAGTCTGGAACCAGCTGCCGCTCGACGACAAGGCGACCTACGAGCTGATGGCCTCGGGCCAGACGGTCGGGGTGTTCCAGCTCGAGTCGCAAGGCATGCGCGACACCCTGCGCAAGATGCGTTGCGGCTCCATCGAGGAGATCACCGCGCTGATCTCGCTCTATCGGCCGGGCCCGATGGAGATGATCGACACCTATATCGACCGTAAGTTCGGTCGGGCCGAGGTCGACTATCTGCACCCCTCGCTCAAGGAGGTGCTGACCGAGACCTACGGGGTCATCATCTATCAGGAACAGGTGATGAAGATCGCCCAGGTCCTGGCCGGCTATTCGCTCGGCGAGGCCGACCTTCTTCGCCGCGCGATGGGCAAGAAGAAGAAGGAGGAGATGGATTTCCAGAAGGCGCGCTTCATCAAGGGCGCGTCCGAGAAGTCCGTGCCGGAGCAGCAGTCGGACTCGATCTTCGAGCTGGTGGCCAAGTTCGCCGGCTACGGCTTCAACAAATCCCACGCCGCCGCCTATGCACTGATTTCGTACCAGACCGGCTGGCTCAAGGCGAACCATCCGGTGGAGTTCTTCGCCGCCTCGATGTCGCTCGACCTGTCGAACACCGACAAGCTGGCGGTCTTCTATCAGGACGCACGCAAGTTCGAGGTGCCGGTGATGGCGCCCGATGTGAACCGGTCGTCAGCCGACTTCGACGTCGCTTGGAGCGAGGAGAAGGGCGCGGTCCTCTATGCGCTCGGCGCCATCCGCAACGTGGGCCTCGAGGCGATGAAGCACGTCGTCGAGGTGCGCGAGACCGGCGGGCGGTTCGCCGACATCTTCGATTTCCTCGAACGCGTCGATCCCCGCGCGGTCAACAAGCGGGCGTTGGAAGGTCTGGCCAAGGCCGGGGCGTTCGACACCATCCACCCGAACCGTCGGCAGTTGCTGGAGCAGGCCGATGTGCTGATGGCCTATTGCCAGAGCGTTGCGGCTGAACGGGCGTCGTCGCAGGTGTCGTTGTTCGGCGCCGATCAGGCCAATGCCGCCCGGCCCCGGTTGCGCAGCGTCGATCCATGGATCGGCCCGGAACAACTGGACCATGAGTTGGCCGCCGTCGGCTTCTATCTGTCGGGCCACCCGCTCGAGGACATGATCCCGGCGCTGAAACGCAAGCGCGTCACCTTCGTCGCCGAGGCTACGGCCCTGGCCGAAAGCGGCCACGAAGCCTTCATGATGGCCGGCGTCATCCGCCGTCGTCAGGAAAGGGCCAGCGCCCGGACCGGCGAGAAATTCGCCTTCGTCAACTTCTCCGATCCCACGGGCGAGTTCGAATGCCTGTTCCCGCCAGAGCAGTTACGCAAATGCCGTGACGTGCTGGAAGTCGGCGCGTCGGTGCTGGTCAAGATCAGGGCCAAATGCTCGGACGGCGAGGTGCGGTTCTTCGGTGACGACGCCTCACGGCTGGACACTCTGATCGACGACTCGACCGCCGGGATGCGGGTCCACGTCTCGGCACGAGGCACGGACGCCGAGGCTATCCGCATCCGGCTTGAACGCTCGCAACAGAGCGGGAAGGGGGGCAAGGGCGGAGAGATCACCCTCGTCGCCTCGCTGGACGGCCGTCGCGAGGTCGAGGTGCGGCTGCCGGGCCGTTACCGGATGGACGCCGCCCTGCGGGGTGCGCTCAAGTCCGCGCCCGGCGTGCTGATGCTGGAAGACGCCTGATGTTCACTTCGATACTCGCCGCTGCGGTAATGATGCTGGCAGCCCAGACCTCGACGACCGAGACGACAGACATGCACCACGCGCGCGGAACCTTCGATGTTACGATCACTCCCGTCCAGCCTTCTGCTGGGACTGCAGCCGATGTTCCCGGGCGCATGACCCTGTCCAAGGTCTTCCACGGCGATCTGAGCGGGACTGCGACGGGCGAAATGCTGGCGACCATGGCTCCGGGCGCTTCCGGCGCTTATGTCGCGATGGAACGGGTCAACGGTACGCTCGAGGGTCGCTCGGGCAGCTTTGCGCTGGTTCACCGAGGCCTGATGGACAAGGGCGCGCAGGACCTTCTGATCACCGTTGTGCCGGGATCGGGAACGGACGATCTCCAGGGGATTACAGGCGTCTTCCACCTGACGATCGAGGGCGGCGAGCACCGCTACGATCTTGAGTACAGCCTGCCTCAACCCTGATCGAACGGCCTGATCGTACCGGTTGATGGCGCGGCGATCTGTCCGTTAACGGACACAGGAACAAACCTTCAGCGCAGCGGTTTCTCCGGCAACCAAGGGAGACCACATATGATCAGAACCTTCGCCAAACCCGCACTCGCGGTCGTCGCCGTCGCCGCCCTGATGGCGGCCTGTAACCAGCAACAGACCGACAAGACCGCCGGAGATGCGGGCGCCGCCGTCAACGCCACGCAGGATGCCACCGCCGGCGCCGTCGGCCAGGCCTCGGCCGCCACACTCGGCGCCAACACCGTCGGCGGCTTCGCGACCAGCCTGGCCATGTCCGACATGTACGAGCTGGAGGGCGCGAAGATCGCCGCCTCGAAATCGAGCAAGGCCGACATCAAGGAGTTGGCGGCCATGATCACGAAGGACCACACGGCTTCCTCGACCAAGCTGAAAGCTGCCGCACCGACCGAGGCCCCGGGCGTGACTCTTCCGACTACGCTGGACGAACGCCGTCAGGGAATGATCGACAACCTGAACGCCGCCTCGGCCGCCGACTTCGACAAGGTCTATCTGACCCAGCAGGTCGCCGCCCATAACGAGGCCCTGACCCTGCTGAACGGCTTCTCCGACAACACCGAGGCCCCGACGCTGGCCGGTCTGGCCAAGGAGATCATCCCCAAGGTCACCATGCACCGCGACCACGCCAAGACCATGCTCGACGCTATGAACTAGAAGCGTCCGATCTTCAGACTCGAGAAGGGCGGTTCCGCAAGGGGCCGCCTTTCTTGCGTTCTCGGGGGCGGGAGCGAAGGCCCCTGCAGGACGCCGCAGACTGTGAGCCGCTACCGGGTACCGGCTTTGACGGGGATGAGCGGATCAGGTTCATGCCCCATACCGCTTGCCTTTTCTACCCAACCCGACTACATCCGCGCCCACTTCACACGCAGACGTGGCGTGGGTCGGGGAGACATCCCGGTCCCTGCCGTTCCGAGGAGCCATCAGGCTCTTTCACCGTCTGCGGCGGAATAATCGGAAAAAGGACTTCCAAATGGCTCTGCCAGAATTCTCCATGCGCACCCTGCTCGAAGCAGGCGCCCACTTCGGCCACCAGACGCACCGGTGGAACCCGAAGATGGAACGCTACATCTTTGGCTCGCGCTCCAACATCCACATCATCGACCTGTCGCAGTCGATGCCGCTGTTCCACCAGGCTCTGGTGGCCGTGCGTGACGTCGCCGCCAAGGGTGGCCGCGTTCTGTTCGTCGGCACCAAGCGCCAGGCTTCGGATCCCGTCGCTGAAGCGGCGAAGCGCTGCGCCCAGTACTACGTGAACCACCGCTGGCTCGGCGGCACCCTGACCAACTGGCGCACTGTGTCGGGCTCCATCGCTCGCCTGCGCGAGCTGGAAGTCATCATGGAGCGCGGCGGCGAAGGCCGGGTCAAGAAGGAACTGGTCAACCTCGGCCGCGAGAAGGACAAGCTTGAACTGTCGCTCGGCGGCATCAAGGACATGGGCTCGATCCCCGACATCATGTTCGTGATCGACACCAACAAGGAAGCCATCGCTATCCTTGAAGCCCGCAAGCTGAACATCCCGGTCATCGCCATTCTGGACACCAACTCGGATCCGGACGGCATCACCTATCCGATCCCCGGCAACGACGACGCCGCTCGCGCGATCCAGACCTACTGCGACCTGATCGCCGACGCCGTCCTCGACGGTCTGGCCGCCGGCGCCTCCAACTCGGGCGTCGACCTCGGCGCTTCGGAGAACCCCGTCGAGCCGATGCTGGCCGAAGCTTCGGCTCCGGTCGCTGCTGACGTCGCCCCTGCAGGCACCGAAGCCGTCGCCGAGGAAATGCTGGTCGCTTCCGGCGAGGCTCAAGAAGCTACTACCGAAGCGAACGACGCCGTCGAGACCGAACAAGCCACGGCTTAGTCCTTCGGGACTGTCATCGACGGAAATCAACACACGGCCGGACCCTTCGCGGGTCCGGCCGTTACCGCATACAGATACTCAGGAGACTAATATGGCCGAGATCACAGCCGCCCTCGTCATGGAACTTCGCGCCAAGTCAGGCGTCGGCATGATGGACTGCAAAAAGGCGCTTCAGGAAACCGACGGCGACGTCAGCGCGGCGATCGACTGGTTGCGCGCCAAGGGCCTGTCCAAGGCCGCCAAGAAGGCCGACCGCGTCGCCGCTGAAGGCCTCGTCGCCGTCGCCAGCCGTGAAGACGGCAAGGGCGAAATCGGCGCCGCCATCGAGTTCAACTCGGAAACCGACTTCGTCGCTCGTAACGAGCTGTTCCAGAACGCCGCCAAGGCGTTCGCCGAGCACGGTCTGGAGCACCACAGCGTCGAAGCCCTGCACGGCGCCGAGCTGGAAGCCGGCAAGACGATTCAGGACGAGGTGACCAGCATGATCGCCACCATCGGCGAGAACATGCAACTGCGTCGCGCCGCTCGCCTGTCGGTGTCGGAAGGCGTTGTCGCCTCCTACGTCCACAACGCCGTCGCGCCGGGCCTCGGCCGTATCGGCGTGCTGGTGGCTCTGGAAGGCGAGGGCGACAAGACCGCTCTTCGTGAACTGGGCCGCAAGATCGCCATGCACGTCGCAGCGACCGCTCCGCTGTCGCTGAACACCGACGACCTGGACCCCGCGGCCATCGAGAAGGAACGCTCCGTCCTGACCGAAAAGGCCAAGGAAGAAGGCAAGCCGGAAAACATGATCGCCAAGATCGTGGAAGGCCAGATCAACAAGTTCCAGAAGGACGTCGTGCTGACCAAGCAGCCGTTCGTCATGGATCCGGACGTGACCATCGAACAGCTGGTCGCCAACTCGGCCAAGGAACTCGGCTCGTCCAACCTGCACCTCGCCGGCTTTGTGCGCCTGGCTCTCGGTGAAGGCGTCGAGAAGGTCGAAGGCCCCGACTTCGCTTCGGAAGTCGCGTCGATGATGGCTCCGCAAGCCTAAACCATACTTATTACGTGACTAACGGGGCGCGTTCGGCTTTGAAGCCGGACGCGCCCTTCGTCTATGATACGCCCACCTGATTCCGCGCCTCCTCGCGAAAAGAGCTCCCCCATGTCTGACGCTACTGCCGGTCCAAAATACAAACGGGTGTTGCTCAAGGTCTCGGGTGAGGTCCTGATGGGCGAGCAGGGCTATGGCATCGACATGCATACCGTCGACGGGGTCGCTGCGGCCATAAAGCGGGTTGCGGAGTCCGGGACCGAGATCTGCCTGGTGATCGGCGGGGGCAATATCTTTCGCGGCCTGTCCAAGGCGGCAGCCGACATGGAACGCGCCAGCGCCGACTATATGGGTATGCTCGCCACGGTCATGAACGCCCTGGCCATGCAGAATGCGCTCGAGAAAATCGGCGTCCAAACGCGCGTACAAAGCGCCATTCCGATGGCCGCCATCGCTGAACCCTACATCCGCCGCCGTGCCGTGCGGCACATGGAGAAGGGCCGCGTGGTCATCTTCGCAGCCGGGACCGGAAACCCCTATTTCACGACCGACACTGCTGCTGCCTTGCGGGCCGCAGAAATGAACTGCGATGCTCTGCTGAAGGGCACCAGCGTCGACGGCGTCTATTCGGCCGACCCCAAGAAGGACAAGACCGCCACCCGCTATGAGCACCTGACCTATCAGGACGTCCTGACGCAGAACCTGAAGGTCATGGACGCCGCCGCCATCGCCCTGATGCGAGAGAGCCGGATCCCGATCGTCGTGTTCTCTATCCGGGAAGAGGATTCGCTGCGTAAAGTGCTGAACGGGCAGGGGACCTTCACGGTCATCAGCGACAACGACGTCGCCGCCTGACTATAAGAGACTAGGAGACACGCCATGGCCAAGCCCGATCTGAAGACCTACCGCGAGCGGATGGACAAGGCGATTTCGTCGCTGAAGGAGGAATACTCCGGACTGCGCACCGGCCGTGCCCATGCCGGGCTGCTGGATCCGGTTCAGGTCCAGGCCTACGGTTCAAACTCGCCGCTCAACGCCGTGGCCGCGATCAGCGTACCCGAGCCGCGCATGATTTCGGTCAGCGTCTGGGACAAAACCATGGTCGGGCCAGTCGAGAAGGCCATTCGCGCAGCTGGTCTGGGACTTAACCCGATCGTCGATGGTCAGACTTTGCGTATCCCTGTGCCACCGCTAACCGAGGAGCGGCGCAAGGATCTTGCCAAGCTGGCTGGCAAATACGCCGAGCAGCAGAAGATTTCCGTGCGTAACGTGCGTCGCGACGCCAACGATGATCTTAAGAAGGCTGAAAAGGCTGGCGAGATAAGCCAGGACGAACAGAAGAAAATGGAGGCCGAGGTCCAGAAGGACACCGACTCCGCTATCAAACTCATCGACCAGACCTTGAAGACCAAGGAAGTCGAGATCATGCAGGTCTGAGTTTCGGCTCGTATCCATCCTGCCAGGACGCACAGCAATGACGGCTTTCACCGCCGATCTGCCCGGGACTTCTGAAGGCCCGAAGCATGTCGCGCTCATCATGGACGGCAATGGCCGCTGGGCGCAGGCCCGGGGCCTTCCGCGCGCCATGGGGCACCGTGAGGGCGTTCAGGCTCTGAAGCGCACCGTTCAGGCCGCGCCGCAGTTCGGCATAGAGTGTCTGACGGTGTTCGGCTTCTCGACCGAGAACTGGCGCCGCCCGGCGGAAGAAGTCTCGGATTTGATGGGGCTGGTCCGGTCCTATGTGGCCAGCGACCTGAACAGGCTGGAACGCGAGGGCGTCCGGGTTCGAGTGCTCGGCCGCCGCACTGGCCTTCCGACCGACATCGCGGCAATCATCGAACGCGCCGAGGCCCAGACAGCCCACAACAGTCGCTTCCTGCTGCAGGTAGCCTTCAACTACGGCGGCCGCGCCGACATCGTCGATGCGGCGCAGCGGCATGTCGATCGCGTCCTGGCGGGCGAGGCGAGCGGGCCGCTCGACGAAGATATGCTAGGTGCGGGCCTGTCTACCGCAGGCGGCCCGCCCGTCGACCTGATCGTGCGCACATCCGGTGAGCAGAGGTTGTCGAACTTCCTGCTTTGGGAAGCCGCATATGCCGAGCTTGTCTTCCAGAACGTGCTTTGGCCGGACTACGGCGCCGGTCCGCTCGGCGAAGCTGTAGATCAATATCTGAACCGTGACCGCCGTTTTGGCGGGATCATGGCCCAGCCGGCGCTTGCGACCGGCTGATGGCGCTCAAGGTCGGCGACATCGGTATTCGTGCAGCGTCAGCCTTCGTTCTGGCGCCGGCGGCTGTGCTGGCGACATGGGCCGGCGGTGTGTGGTTCCTTGCCCTGATACTGGCGGCCTGCGCCCTCCTGGCCGTCGAATGGGCCATGATGAGCGCACCGGGCGCCTGGCGGATGATGACCTGCGCCGTGGCGCTGGGTCTGTTCGCCGCGGTCGTAACGACTCACGTCGGGCAGTTGTCGCTGGCGCTCGTCCTGCTGGTGTTTGGCGCAGGCGCGGCGGGAGTGTTCGCAAAAAGCCGGGGGCAGGAAGCACTGAACGCGGCCTATGGCGTTCTTTATCTGGGCTGGCCCGCCGTCTTGCTGGTCTGGTTGCGCGACAATCATTCCCCGGTCGGGTTGCACTGGACCGTGCTGGTTCTGGCCGTCGCCTGGTCTGCCGACATCCTGGCCTATCTGGTCGGTAGCGCCGTGGGCGGGCCCAAGCTGTGGCCCCGCTTTTCGCCCAACAAGACCTGGTCGGGCTTCATCGGCGGCCTCGTCGCCGGGATGATCGCCGGAGCCGGAATGGCCGCGTGGCTTGAAATGGGTCGGCTGAACATCTTTTGGGGCGGTGTGCTTGGCCTTGCTGCGGCGCTGGCCACCATGGGGGGCGACCTGTGGGAATCGGCTCTCAAGCGCCGGTTCGGCGTGAAAGACGCCGGCAACCTGATCCCCGGTCACGGCGGACTGCTTGATCGGGTGGACGGATTGATGTTCGCGGTCGTGATCGTGTCTGCCGGGCGATGGCTGGTGCTGCTGGTGGAGCGCGCTGCTTGATCCGCCGTCGTGTCAGCGTGCTGGGGTCGACCGGCTCGGTTGGCTGTTCGACGCTGGAGCTGATGGCCCAGGCCGAGGCGGCCGGAACAGGAAGCTTCGATGTCGAGGTTCTGACTGGCGGCGGGAATGTCGCCCGGTTGGCTGAACAGGCGCGCAGGTGGCGGCCGAAACAGGTCGTCATCGCCGATCCGGCGGGTCTCGGCGCTTTGCGTGATGCTCTTGCAGATCTCGCCATCGAGGTGGCTGGGGGCGACGGTGCGGTGATCGAGGCCGCGACGCGTCCAGCCGACTGGATCATGGCCTCGATCGTCGGGGCGGCCGGGTTGCGTTCGACCTGGGCCGCTGCTGGGACGGGCGCCACCCTGGCACTGGCCAACAAGGAGAGTCTGGTCTGCTGCGGCATGAGCCTGATCGCGCGGGTCAAGGCCAGTGGCGGGCGGCTTGTCCCGGTCGATTCGGAACATTCGGCCATCTTTCAGGTTTTTCCGGCCGATGCGCCCGAACGGGTGGCGAAATTAATCCTGACGGCGTCGGGCGGTCCGTTCCGCCAGACGTCATTAGCCGAGATGGCGCGGATGACGCCTGAACAGGCGGTCGCTCACCCCAACTGGAGCATGGGCGCCAAAATCTCGGTCGATAGCGCCACCATGGCCAACAAGGGACTGGAGACCATCGAGGCCGCCTATCTGTTCGGTATGGCGGCCGAGCGGATCGATGTCGTGGTGCATCCCGAATCGATCATCCACTCAATGGTCGAGTACGTCGACGGCTCGACATTGGCCCAGATGGGGCCGCCCGATATGAAGACGCCGATCGCCTGCGCACTGGCGTATCCGGATCGTCTGGAGTGGCCGGCGCCGAAGCTGGACCTCGCAGCCCTCGGGCGCCTGACCTTCGAAGCGCCCGACCACACACGCTTCCCGGCCCTGAAACTGGCGCGTGACGCCTTGATGGCCGGAGGGTCAGCGCCGACTGTGTTCAACGCGGCAAATGAGGTCGCAGCCTATGCGTTTCTCGCTCGGCGGTTGACCTTTCTCAATATTGCCGCAGTCGTCGCGGAAACGCTTGATAAGGCGACAAGCGCGGGGATGAATTCCGGTTACGACGATGCGTGCGATGCGGCCCTGGCCGTGGATGCAGAAGCACGCCGGATCGCGGAGGGCATCGTCGCCGGCCTGGCTATCGCCGCCTGAGGCGAAGGAGACGACGTTCCAATGTTGAGCGCCCTGGGTCAGATCCTGATCTATATCGTGCCGTTCCTGCTGGTGCTGACGTTCATCGTCACCATCCATGAGCTGGGCCACTATCTGATCGCCCGCCTGTTCAACGTGAAGATGGACCGTTTCGCCATCGGCTTCGGCCGGGCGCTGCTGAGCCGCACGGACAAACGTGGTGTGGAATGGCGCGTCGGCTGGATGCCGCTTGGTGGATATGTGAAGTTCTCGGGCGACCTCGACGCCGCCAGCGTGCCGGATCAGGCTGGTCTCGCCGAACTACGCAGCCGCGTCATCGCCGAGAACGGCCCGGGCGCCGAGCGTGACTATTTCCACTTCAAGCCGGTGTGGCAGCGGGCGTTGATCACCGCAGGCGGCCCGGTCGCCAATTTCCTGCTGGCCATCGTTCTCTTCGCCGTCCTGTTCGGGGTTGTAGGCGAGCAGATCGTGGCGCCACGTGTCTACGCCGTGCTCCCCGGTTCTCCTGCGGCCGCAGCCGGGTTCCAGTCGCGTGACCTGATCACAGCGATCGACGGGAGGTCTGTGCGCGACGGTCAGGAAGTCACCTCAACCGTGCTTCTGAGCGCCAACACGCCCTTGACCTTCACGGTGGATCGCGGCGGCCGTTCCGTGAGCCTGACCGCAACCCCGTTACGGCAGGTGGTGGACGACAAGATCGCCGGGCGGGTGCGTATGTCCCGCATCGGGCTCGATCTGCGCCCCATGATCCGTTCGGACTACACGTTCCGTCGCCTGAATCCGTTGGAGGCGCTGAGCAAGGGCGTTCATCAGGTCGGCGATACCCTGTCGACGACGCTGAAATATCTGGGGCGGATATTGACCGGCCGGGAGTCCGGCGACCAACTCAGCGGCCCGATCGGCATGGCCAAGGCCTCGGGCGCACTCGCGACCGCGGCCGTTGGCGCAGACCGGGCGCCTGTTGCGATCGCCATCAACCTGGTTTTCACAATGGTGCAGCTCGCTGCCATACTTTCGATCGGAATCGGCTTCATCAACCTGATGCCCATCCCGGTTCTGGACGGTGGTCACCTGGTTTTTTATGCCTATGAGGCTGTGGCGCAGAAACCCGTGGCGGCCAGAGTTCAGGAGGCAGGATACCGGGTCGGTCTTGCTTTGCTGGCGGGTTTGATGTTGTTCGCGACCTGGAACGACTTGCAGAAGCTGAACCTGTTTAAATTCCTCGGCGGGCTCGTCAGTTGAGCCAACGCCAGCCCCCGATGGTTTCCCGTATGATGATGACCGACCGACGTGCTCCCGCCGCTATGGCCGCCCGCTTCCGAGCCCCGCTCTGCAGTGTGATGACGCTTGTCATCGCGGCTGGCCTTGGCGGAACCGCCATGGCCCAGACCGCTCCGGCGGCTGCCGCTCCGACCCCGGCGCCAACCGCACCCGCTGCCCCCGGTCAAACGACTCCGGGTCAGGCGAATCCCACTGTCGAAATGGCTCCTGCCGCAGCTGCGGCCCCACGCCCCGCCGAGACCGGCGTGGTCAACCGCATCCTCGTCGAGGGCAACCAGCGGATCGACCAGACGACGGTTCTGTCCTATCTGCCGATCCAGCCCGGTGACACGGTCGACGCCGTCCTGCTGGACGTCGCGGTCCGCACGCTGAACCGCACCCAGCTGTTCGCCAACGTCCAGATCGGCCTGCAGCCGAACGGCGATCTGGTGGTCTCGATCGTCGAGAATCCGATCATCAACCAGGTGACTTTCGAGGGGAACAGCGCCCTCTCCGAGAAGAAGCTGACCGACGAAGTCACTCTGGCGCCACGCGGCATCTATACCCGCGCCAAGGTTCAGGAAGACGTCGGCAAGATCATCGAGCTGTACCGCCTGTCGGGCCGAATCTCGGCCACTGTGGCCCCCAAGCTGGTCCAGCTTGAACAGAACCGGGTAGACGTCGTGTTCGAGATCGACGAGGGTCCCGAAACGGGCCTTCAGGCCATCACCATCCTCGGCAACACCGCGTTCTCCGATACTGACCTGCGCGACGTCATGATCACGAAGGAGTCCCGCTGGTACCGCCTGTTCAGCTCGAACGACAACTACGATCCTAACCGTCTGGATTACGATCAGCAGCAGTTGCGCAAGTTCTATACGAACCGCGGTTATTACGACTTCCGCATCGTCTCGGCGGTCGCCGAACTGGTCCCCAACAACAGTGCGTTCGGCCTGACCATGACCCTCGACGAGGGTGACAAGTACAATTTCGGCAAGATCAACGTGGTCACCGAAAACAGTCGCCTGAACGCCGACTTCCTCAAGCTGCTGATCCCGATCCGTGAAGGCCAGCTCTACGAGAGCGACAAGATCGAGAGCTCGGTCGATGCGCTGACGTTCGCTGCCGGTTCGGCGGGCTACGCCTTCGTCGACATCAAGCCGTCCTACAAGGCCAACGCCGAAACCAACACGGTCGACGTCACCTTCAACATCTCCGAAGGCCAGCGCGTCTACATCGACCGCATCAACGTGGTGGGCAACACGCGTACCATCGACCCGGTCATCCGTCGTGAGATGATGCTGACCGAAGGTGACGCCTTCAACCGCACCCTGATCGAGCGTTCGCGCAACAATCTGCGCGCCCTTGGCTTCTTCAAGGATGTCACGATCGAGGAAGTGCGCGGTTCGGCGCCTGACCGGACCGTGGTCAACGTCCAGGTCGAGGAACAGCCCACCGGCGAGCTTTCAGTCGGGGCGGGCTTCTCCTCGGTCGACAGCTTCGTGGTCAACCTGGGCATCACCGAGCGGAACTTCCGCGGTCGTGGCCAGAACGTCGTCGCCCGCGCCGAATGGGGCTCGTTGCGTCAGCAACTCGACTTCCGCTTTACCGAGCCGCGCTTCCTCGGCCGCGACGTCGGCGCCGGCTTCGACGTGTTCCACTCCCGCTACGACTTCCAGGACGAGTCGTCGTTCGACTACCGTTCGACCGGCGCCGGCTTGCGCCTGTCGTTCCCGATCAACGGCTACACCCGTCTCAGCACCCGCTACTTCATCAAGGACGATGAGATCATCGTCCCGACCGGCTACTGCTCCACCGGCGGATCCGGCTCACGCGCGCTTTGCGATCAGGTCGGCGCCTCGCTGAACTCCTCGGCGGGCTACACGCTTGCAATCGATCGCCGCAACGACCCGGTGCGTCCGACGCGCGGCTGGACCGGGACCATGCGTCAGGATCTCGCGGGCCTCGGGGGTGACGTGAACTATGTCAAGACCGAAGCTGAAGCCTCGGTCTTCTACGGCATCACTCCGGCCTGGGTGGTTAGCGTCAATGGATCCGTCGGTTATGTCGCAGGTTGGGCTGGCGATGCAGTGCGGATCAACGACCGCTTCTTCCGCGGTGGCAACACGTTCCGTGGTTTCGAAACCGCAGGCATGGGGCCGCGCGACCTGACCACCAATGATGCGCTGGGCGGGAATTTCTACGCCGTGGGCACTGTTGAGCTAACCCTGCCGAACTTCCTGCCCGAGACTTACGGCATCAAGACGTCGCTGTTCACCGACATCGGTACGCTCGGGGTTCTCGACGACCGCTACACCTTGACCTCGGCAGGTCTGCAAGACGCCAACATCGTCGACGACCTGTCGTTGCGCGCCGCATCCGGCGTCAGCATCCACTGGAAATCGCCGATGGGACCGATCCGCTTCGACCTGTCGAAAGTCTGGTCCCAGGAAGAATACGACCGTACTGAATCGTTCCGTTTCTCGACTTCAACCCAGTTCTAATAACCGCAGGTCCGAACGGACCGCTCAAAGGCTTGATATGAAATCCCTCGTCATCGGCGCTGCGGCGCTGGCTTCGCTTCTCGGCGCTTCCGCCGCCTCGGCCCAAACCGCCGGCCCCGCCAACGTCGGGCCTGCCATCCCGGGCGTCTGCGTGTTCTTCAACCAGCAACTGCTGGCGCAGTCGACCGCCGGCCAATCGGTCCAGACTCGCATGGGTCAACTGGCCACTGAAGTGCAGGGCGAACTCCAGCCCTACGCCACAACCATCCAGACCGAAGCTCAGGCTTTGCAGCAAGGAGCGTCGACGATCGCGCCCGCCGACCTGCAAAGCCGCCGTCAGGCCCTGCAACAGCGCGCCCAGGAGGCTCAACAGCTTCAACAGACGCGTGAAGATGAGCTGCGTTACACGCTCAGCGAACAGCGCCGCCTGATCTCGGTGGCCGTCGAGCCTCTGCTCGTCGCCATCTATCAAGAAAAGGGCTGCGGCATTCTGCTGGACCGCGAAAGCGTTTTCATCATGAACCCCGCCATGGACGTGACTGCCGACGTGATCGCGCGCCTGAACACCCAACTGCCTACGCTGAGCTTCAACCGCCTGCCGGTTCCGGTTCAGCCGCAAGGCCAGTAAGAGCCGCGACGGGCGCTTCATCATGCCCGATGCAAGGTTCTTCGAGACCC
>DASVTM010000483.1:0-6258 GCA_036387575.1 Brevundimonas sp. | reverse complement strand
AACCCGGCGCCGCACCGGGCCAGAAGCGCGCTCTATGTCGTCGTCAACGGACAGGTGGGGCGCAATACCGGCGTCACGCCGGGGCGGATCGACGGCATTCCGGCGCGGACCTATGACAGTATGAGCAAGGCGTCGCTGAGGCTGTCGCTGGCGGCGACGGCGGCGTTCGCGTCGCGGAACGGCATGACGGTCGAGATGTCGGCCATTCCGGACAACGTCACCGTCTCCAGCCTGAAGTTCGACACGGCCACCATGCAGGCCTTGTTCGAGATGGGCCGGACGCGGTCGGCCAGCGGAGAGGCGTGGGCCTCGGTCACGCCGTCCGGGCGGCCCGGGCCGTTGGTGGCGATCCAGAACGCGCCGGCCGAGCAGATACCGGAGGCGCTGGCGACCCCGCCAACTGCGGCTGAGGCGCCGGCCAATACCGAAGACGCTCCGAAACCCTGAGCCGGACAGGCAAAAGGCCCCGTCGATGACGGGGCCTTTCAATCGGATGAGGCGGATGCCTAGTCCTTGGGCTTTTCGGTCCAGCGGGACTTGGCTTCTTCCTGGGTGATGTTCAGGTGGACGTGTTCATCCACGTGAGCGACCCAGCTGACCGGGATCATGTGATGCTTGAAGCCACCCGCGAGGTCGAGCTTGGCGAGTTCGATCTGGTCGCCCAGAACGTGATCGACCCGGCCAACGTGGCCGCCGTCCGAACCGACGACTTCCAGATGTTCCTTGATGAGTGTGGCGTCTACCATGGGGTCTCTCCGTTTGGTGTGGCGTTGCCGATGACAACGCGACCGAAGCGGTGCGGTTTCAGCAAAACGCCAGACGGGCCGGCGAAATATGAAGCGTCACAGGAGGAACAAGTGGTCGAGGTGATCAATCTGAACCACGCGCGCAAAGCCCGCGCCAAGGATGAGGCGAGAGCTACAGCCGCCGCCAACCGCGTCGCGCACGGCAGAACCCGAGGTCAGCGGGAGGTCGCCGAAGCCGAGCGAGATCGGGCTACGCGGCTTCTGGACGGGGCGAAGCTGAAGCCTGAAGGCGACTGAGCCGATTGTCGTTCAGGCGGCGGGCGCCTTCGGTGTTCGGGTCAGCATGATCTGGCCGGCAATGACGAGTGCGACGCCGGCGAAGGCCGAGACGCCGAACCGTGCGCCCTCGAACAGGACCGACACCGTCAAAGCGATGAGCGGGACCAGCGCGCCGATATAACTGGCCAGGGTGTATCCGTGACTCCGGGCGACGGTGAAGTAGATCACGAACGCCACGACTGAGCCGAGCACAGCCAGATACAGCAGCGAACCGAGATAACCGGGCGTCAGGCTGATCGACCAGTGAACCCCTGTGGCGAGGCCGAACAGAACCACCAGGCCGGCGCCGTAGGCCATGGCCCAGGCGGTGGCCGGGATGACCTGCGATCCCGCACGCTGGCCACGCCAGGCGAACCAGTTCGCCAGGGTCGAGACGGCGGCGGCTGCGAGAGCCAGTGCGATGCCGAGACCGACATCTGGCCCCAGACGCGCGCTGAACAGCTCTCCGCCCGAAAGAACTGCAACACCGAGCGCTCCGAGACCTGCGCCGATCCAGACCGTTCGAGCGGCGGTCTGCTTCTCGACCAGACGGAACAGGATCAGGTTCATCAGGGCCATGGAGGCGAAGGCTACGGCGACGACGCCCGAGGAAATCAGCCCCTCCGCCTTGTAGACGAACGTATAGCTGAGCGCGAAGGCGAACACCCCCTGCCCCGCCGCGGCCAGATGTTGGGCGCGCGTCAGGCGGATGGGACTGCGCATCACAAGGCAGACCGCAAACAGGATCACCGACGCCAGCCCGAAGCGCCACACGATCGAGGCAGTCGGATCCACGGTCCCGAGCTGAAACGTGATGGCGAACCAGGTCGTGCCCCAGATCAGGGCGCAGATGACGACGCCCAGAATCGCAAGGGTTCCGGCGGTGGGTCGGCGCCAGAACGGGCGGGAAATGTTTGATTGCGGAAGGTTGGGCAGGGTCAAGGCGTTCGGCTCACCGGCGATTGAGGTCAACGCGATGGACGGACGAGGGTCGGTCGGCAAGTGGAATGTCGCGCTGGACACACAAGCTTGGCTTATGAACGCGCGGCAAACCGGCAAACCGCGCCGGGATGTAGAGATTGACGAGCGACAACATACAACATATTGCGCAATATCTTTCATGATTGGATTGCGGATGTTTCTACGGGTTTTTGTTTCGCTGTTGGCGGCCGTGACACTGGCTCCAGCAACGACTGGTGCGCAGACTTTGGACCGTGACGCACAGCGGGACGTCGTGTCTCATCTGGAGGCGGCGCTGAGAGCGAACTACGTCTTCCCTGACCGTATCCCCGCCATGTCCGCCGAGTTGGAAAGACGGGTTCAATCCGGCCCGATCGAGAGCAAGGCATTCGCCGTCAGTCTCGCTCAGGGTCTGGTCAAGGCGAGTGACGACCTGCATTTCTCGGTCGCATTCGATCCCGTAGAGGTCGCCGCCGATGTTCGGGCGAAAGCCAGCGGCGAGACCACGAGCCAGGAACAGCGCGACAGCGAGCGGGCGGCGAATTTCGGCTTCCGCGACGCTCGTCGGCTGGATGGCGGCCTCGCCTATGTGCGGTTCGACTTCTTCGCCGATCCGCAATACGCCCAGGAGACGGCCGTCGGGGCCATGCGGTTCGCAGAAGGCGCAAAGGGTCTCATCATCGACTTGCGCTACAACAATGGCGGCGTGCTGGAGATGGCGCAGTTTCTGATGAGTTACCTGTACCCTGCGGGCAAGGAACAGGAATTCTTCGATTACAACTATACGGACCACGGGGTTCGTGTGGAGCGGAGTCAATGGAACCTGGCTGCGGTGCCCGGGCAGCGTTCAGGAGACATTCCGGTCGTTGTGCTGACTGGATCGACCTCCTTTTCCGCCGCCGAATGGATGGCGTTTTCACTGCAAAAGCTTGGCCGTGCGACCATCATCGGCCAACAAACCGCCGGTGGCGCGCATCCCATCACTCGTGTGCCGATAGATGACAACTTCATGCTGCAGGCGCCGATCGGTCAGATTCGGGATCCGGTGACCGCGCTGGATTTCGAGGGCGTCGGTGTGACCCCTGACGTCGTCGTGCCCGCCTCGGAGGCTCTTTTGGCGGCGCAAAGATTCCTTCTGCAACCCCGTGCGGACGCAGGCGACGCGGAGGCAAAGTGGGCTCTGATACCGGTCGAGTTCGCGATCTCCGGCCGGCCCCCCAGCACAACCGATCTGGATGACGCCGTCGGGGCCTACGACGGTCGAACGCTGGTTCGCACAGCCACCGGTCTGGCCTACCACTGGCATGGCCGCTTCGTTCTCGCTCTCGATCCGATCGGGAAAGATCTGTTTGCGGTTCAAGGCACGGACGATTACCGGTTCCGTCTGGTGCGCGAAAACGGCGCCGTGATCGGGCTTGAGCGGGTGTTCAAATCTGGCGAAACGGCCAGCTACCGCCGTCTGGACTGAGGGACTGTTGGGCGAATGACAGAGTTGAGCCGCACATTCCTGGGTCGCCTCAGCGAGCAGTTGAGCGATCTGATCGAGCAACAATCAGCCGAGGTGTTCAAGCGCGCCGGGCTGATCATTCCGGTCAAGTCCTCGTCATTGCTGGGCGCGATCGCGACACGGAGTCCGGTCTCCGTGTCCGACCTCGTGCGCGCGCTGAACAGGTCACACCAACTCATTCAGCAGAAGATCCCGAAGCTGGTGACGCTGGGGCTGGTCACCCGTCGGCCCAATCCCGACGATCAGCGCGTCATCCTGATCGAGATTACAGACAAGGGGCGCGATCAACTGGCTCTGCTCGACAAGCTGGCCCCCGAGTTCGATCGCGCCTATGCGGGGATGGAGGAAGACGCCGGCCCCGTGTTCGACGCTATCGACCGGGCCATCCACGCTCTCAAATCGCGCCCTCTGCTGGATCGCATCGCCGGCTGAAGCGCACGCCCTTGCCCGCAGTCCGGGCGGAAAGATCGAGCGTTCCACGGGTGGGCCGGGTCGCCAGCACACGTTCCGTATCGTCATCGAGGAAGCCTTCGAAGGCGGTTTGACCCCGGACCACGCACAGCCTGGCCCCGGCGTGATCCCCTCGGTCGGCGGGAAAAGAAGACGCCGGGCTATGGCCTGACAAGGAAGGTCGCTGCGTAGGCCTCCGGCTTGAACCCGACGAGCGTAAGACCTTCGACGACGACGATGGGCCGCTTGATCATCGACGGCTGCGCCAACATCAAGTCGACGGCCTTGCGGGCATCGAGGTTGGCCCTGGCGTCATCCGGCAACTTCCTGAATGTCGTGCCAGCCCTGTTCAACACGACTTCCCATCCGTGTTCCGCGATAGCCTGCTCCAGGATCGGCAGGCTGGCTCCCAGCTTTTTGTAATCGTGAAACTCGTACTCGACGCCGTTCGCAGCGAGCCAGTCCCTCGCCTTCTTGACGGTATCGCAGGCAGGGATAGCGTACATTCGCGCAGTCATACCGGGCTCTCCCTTCGGCTCCGGAGCCATAGTACGCTAGACAACAGCGTACCAGACCAGACCAGACCAGACCGGCGAGATCCACGACTGGGGGACTCGCTCGGATCCGGCTGTTCCGCAGACCGTCGTGGTCACCAGGATCTGTTGCCGTGAATGTTCGTCGCGACGTCTAGCCTTGCAGCGGCCACCGACCGATGTGCTCGTAGACATTCTTACCGATATGACTTCGCACCAGCACCAGCTCGTTGACCGTCCACGAGATGGGGTCGATCGGACAGGGTGCGATCACAGGGTCATCGTAAAGCAGGGTGATGTGGGGAGTGAAGGCGGCCGTGGTCCTCACGCCCTGGGCTGCAAGAGCCAGTCCGAGAGCCTGACGGCAGGTGTTCAGTTCGGCCAACCGTGTTTCGTCGGGGAGCCCGCCTTTCAGCACGAAGGGTCGACTACCCGGCCGACCCGGGAAGCTGGTCGCGTGATCGAAGGTCACCTCGAACGGCGCGACTTTCATCGCCTCCGCCGCAGCCGACACGTTCCGAACCAAATCGCGCGGCACGCCCGCGAAATCGCCGAGGTGAAACAGGGTGATATGCAGATGGTCGAGCGGATGGACCAACCTTTTCAGCCCATGCTCCCGACGCAGGTCCTCTGCCGCTTCTGCAATCCTCGCGACAGCTTCGGCATCGGGAAAAATGGCCAGGAACAATCGGTCAGCAGGAGCCCGCGCCTCGCCGAACAGGTCTGGGGTCAGGTCGGGCATGAGGCCTCCGGATTCGGGCGCAAACAGGGGTCCGACCTCGAAACGTTCGAGGCCGGACTTGTGCCTTACGGCTGGCGTTCGACCGCCAGCGTATAGGCGCCCGTCTCGCCTTGGGTGAAGCTGCGGGCGCGGATCATGTAGGTCCCCGCGTCCTCGACCGTCCACTCGACCTTGGCGTGGGTATCCGACAGGCTGTCGTCGTCGCTGACGGTGCTGACCCATGCGCCATCTGTCATCTTGCCGAGGTCGAGGTAGGAGTCGAAGTCGTTCGACACCAGGGTGACGTTCAGCTTGTCGCCCTCAGCCACGGTGATGGCGTAGGCGTCGAAGAAGGCGCCGTCGTCGGCGATGCCGTCGCTCTCGTCCAGCGTGCCGCGCGCGGTGGCGCCCACGAGAATGCTTCCCGGCTCAGGCTGCGGCCCCTTGTCAGTCAGTTCGAGGGAAAACAGGCCCTTCTCGTCACCACTCAGCGGCGACACGCGGATCTCGTACTCCCCGGTTTCCGGCAGGATGTAGTTCAGACGCGAGTCGGTACCCTCGCCCAGACCGTCGTCATCACTGCCCAGGGCCTCGAACGCGTCGCCCGGACGACCGACCTGGATGAAGGTGTCGAAGTCGCCGGAACGCATCACCACCTGCACCCGGTTCCCCGCCGTGCCGCTGAACGTATAGGCGCGATAGCCGCGACCCTCGTCATCGCGGGCCCCGTCCGCGGTGATCTCGCCCTGAACGGTTTCGCCAAACGGCAGGGCCGTCGCGGCGGGCGCCGGCGCAGCCTCAGCCAGCTTCAGCGTATAGGCGCCGGCCTGCGTGTCTCCGATGGCCCGGACTTGCAGCGTATAGGTTCCGGCGTCCTTGATCGTAGAAATCAAGCGGGCATTGGTGCTGCCGCCCTCACCGTCCTCGATGGGAACGCCGCCTTCTCCGCCGTCGTCGTCCTGATCCACGCTTTCGCCGGCGGCGTTGAACAGTTCCAGATAGGTGTCGAAGGCGTCGGAGTTC
>DASVTM010000482.1:0-6297 GCA_036387575.1 Brevundimonas sp. | reverse complement strand
CACGCAGGGTGTCGGTGAGCGACAACAGAAAACGCTGGCGCTGGGCCTGATGATCGAGAGCCTCGATGGCCTCGCGTGTTTCGGTCACGTCGAAAGACATTCCAACATAGCCCTGGAACCTGCCTTGCCCGTCGAAGCGTGGATTAACTGACACCCTCATCCAGCGCCAGTGCGCGTCATGTCGCCGGAAACGGGCCTCGAAGCCGTAGGGTTTGTGATCCGACCGCGCTTCACTCTGGGCGGCGATCACGATGGAAACGTCTTGCGGATGTATCGATTGTCGCCAGACGTGGCCGAAGATTTCAGAGGGCGAAGCGCCGTAGAACGCCGCCAGGGCTGCGTTGACGAACTCCACCTCGCCTTCAGCATTTGTCAGCCAGACCGGCGAGGGCGCGGTGTCGGCCATCAAGCGGAAGCGCTCCTCGCTTTCGCGCAGGGCTGCCTCGGTTTGTTTGGCTTCCGAAATGTCGACGATTACAGCGATGAAGCCCTTGGGCAGACCGTCAGTCCCCAAGAGACGTTGAAGACTTGTCAGAGCCCAGACGACGGAGCCATCTCCCCGGTAATACCGCTTTTCGATTTGACCTGCACCGCCGACCAGGGCCGACGCCAGCAAGGCCCGCGTGGGCGCGACGTCGTCGGGATGGGTGATGTCGGCCGTGGATGATCCGACGAGTCTGTCCTTCGTAGTGGCGAGGATTTCGGCGAACCGGGCATTGGTGGTCTCGATTACGCCGTCGAGGCCTACACGGGCGATGCCTGCCGAGGCCTGGTCGATGATCGCGCCCAGCTCCAGCTCCGTCTGGCCCGCCCGAACATCCGACATCTTCAGCGCTGCAACCGTCTCATCCAGGGAGTTGACGGTCTTGCGCAGCGAGGCCGCCACCAGAGTTACGAACAGGCCAGCGAGCAGGAAATTTATAGTTGCCATCTGGCCCGGCGGCGTCTGGAGACCTCCAGGCCCTCCCGATCCGGCCAGTAGCCAGCCCCCGACCAAGCAGGCGAAAACTGCAGCGGCTCCCGCAATACGCCCCGCCATAAGTGCCGCCAGAACCACGGCCGGCAAAAGGATCATCAGGCCCGTGAAATCCTTGTAGAAGGCCGACGTCGCGAAGCGCAGCAGCAGGAATCCCGCAGCATAGGCAAGTCCGATCAGAACATTTGCGCCAGCGGAACGAGCGCGCGTCCTCGCCACCCGCGCCAGGAGGGCGTCTATCGTCAGAACTCTTCTGCGGAACGCGGTTGCGTCCATTCCTCCCCCGGCCATGGGATATAGTGCGGCCCTCACCGCGTCGCTGCAACACTTGGTAGAGCGCTGCGTTCCCAAACTGCCGAAAGGCTATGGCGCCCGCCCGTACTCTGGAGGCTGGACGCTTTGCCGGGGTTGGATTTGGGCTCGGCAATGCCTAACTGCACGTCCTCGATACAGATGCCTGAAACTCCGGAGCAAACATGACCGCAGCCATTGATACAGGCCTCAGCAAGGCTGAGCGGACCGATGTCGTCGGGCAACTGACCAAAGTTCTCGCGGACAGCTACGCTCTCTACCTCAAGACGCACGGCTATCACTGGAACGTACGCGGCCCGGAATTTTTCTCGGTGCATAGCCTTCTCGAGCAGCAGTACCGCGAGATGTGGGAGGCGCTGGACACCATCGCTGAACGTATCCGCGCGCTGGGCGAGTTTGCGCCGCAGGGCTACGCGACGTTCGCCAACCTGACCTCGATCGGCGATGGTGATCCGGAGAAAGACTCGAACGCCATGCTGGCCGAGTTGATCAAGGATCACGGGACGGTCATAGCCACCATGCGCGCTGCCCTGAAGGTATCCGACGATGAAGGCGACGACGTTTCCGTCGACTTGATGACCCAGCGTCTGGCGGCTCACGAAAAGGCCGCCTGGATGCTTCGTTCTACGCTGGGGTCGAAGTAGGAGTCTGAACGAACGGCAATCTGTGGCCTGAAAACAGCCCAGAAGGTGGGTCAGAAGGCCCAGCCATCTGACGCAGCGCCATGGGTTCCTGGACGTCGCCGTACGGAAATAGAATGATCGCCATCGACTGGATCAGAGCGAAAAGGCAGGGCCGGAGAGTCGCTGCAGCTGCGCCCGCCATGCTGGCCGCGCTGGGCGTCGCCATGGCCGCGAGTTCGACTCCGCGTCCCGAGATCGACCGCACCGCCGAGGCCGTCGCGCGTGCGACGGGGGGCGACCTCACCGACAGGGGTCTTGCGGCAATGACCGCACGACTAACGCCTTCGCAACTGGCTCTGGCGATGCGAAACGACCCCAACGAGAGACAGGCTGCGCTTTATGGCCTCACGCCAGGTTGGGAAAGCCTGAGCCTCGCCGGAAAGCCAACGCTTGAGCTGGGCGCGAATGGGCTGAACGCCCAGCGGATGAATGCAGCGATGCTGCCTGCGGTGGGCGCGCTCCGTCCCGCCTTGCCGTTCGTGTTCAAGGCCGCCAGCGAGGCGGACCGCCAACGCGCCGTACGTTGCCTGACGCAAGGCATCTATTACGAAGCGGCGCTGGAAAGCACCGAGGGCCAGGAAGCCGTCGCTCAGGTGATCCTGAACCGCGTGCGCGACCCCAATTATCCAAGCACCATTTGCGGCGTGGTCTTCCAGGGGGCCGAGCGCAACACCGGCTGCCAGTTCAGCTTCACCTGCGACGGAGCGCTCTCACAGGCGCCGGTGGGTTGGGCCTGGGAGCGAGCCCGGACGGTGGCGCTGCGGTCGCTGGCCGGTCACGTCGCGAGCAAGGTCGGCACGGCGACCCATTATCACGCCGACTATGTTCACCCGTGGTGGTCGCCGACGCTGGCCAAGATCACCCAGATCGGTGCGCATATCTTCTATCGCTGGAAGGGCGTCTATGGCGAAACCGCCGCTTTCAACCAGCGCTACGCCAGCCGTGAGCCGGTCATCGATGAGGCGCGCTTCTCGCGTCCGCGCTTGATGCTGGCCTCGAATGCACCCGGGACGCCGGCGGTTCTGGACGCTACAGGCAAGCCTCTGACCACTGGAATGAAGACGGTGCAGATCGACGGCCAGACCCGCGTGGTCGGCGTTGTCAGCCTCGGTGGCCGCCGCGCGCCGACGACCGAAGAGATCGCCGCGATCAACTCGCGAATGAACGCCTTCGAAAATCCCCAGATGCCCGCTCCCATCGCAGGGCCTGCGCCCCGCGTCGTGACGGCGCCCGGGGCGACGGCGATGACGGTCGAGGAAGTCGGCAAACCCGTTAGCTGACTGTGGTCGGTTGTCAGTACCGTGTGACGTGAACCAGACAAGGTCGGCTTGCAACGGTGCAACCGGCTCTGCATTTAGCAGACGGCGCCAAGCGCCTGCACAAGGCTGAATGTTGTCCTCCTCTTCTTCGATCCCTCCCGTTTCCGACCGCTGGCACGAGCGTGACCGTGTCGCCGCGCTGCGGGCTTACGGCGTGCTCTACACCGCGCCCGAGACGGAGTTCGACGACATCGTCGCCTTGGCCGCGCGCATCTGCGACGCGCCGACGGCCCTGATCAGCCTGGTCGACAGCGACGTGCAGTGGTTCAAGGCCAGGGTCGGGCTTGAGGTCTGCGAAACGGCCCGTGACGTCTCCTTCTGTGACCATGCGATGCGCGAACATGACGTCATGGTGGTGGCTGACGCCACACTGGATCCGCGCTTCGCCGAGAATGCGCTGGTGACCGGCGACCCAGGCATTCGCTTCTACGCCGGGGCGGCACTGGTGACATCCGAGGGGTTCCCGTTCGGATCGCTTTGCGTGATCGACTACAGGCCCCGGCCCGATGGCCTGACTGATCTGCAAACCCAGACCCTTACGGTGCTGGCGCGCCAGGTCGTAACCCAGCTGGAGCTGCGCCGGGCCCTGAAGCAGCGCGAACAGAGCGAAGAGACCGCCCTCCGCGCGATGACAGCTTCGGACTATGTCGGCGCGTGGGATTGGGATATCGTCAATGACCGGGTGGTTACCGACGTGAAGCTCGCGCGCATGTACGGCGTCGATCCCGCAGTGGGCGTCGCAGGGGCCCCGATCGAAAGTTTTTCCGGCGCTGTCCACGCGGACGACATGAAGCGCGTGCGCGAAGATATCCGCCGGGCCCTCAAGGGCGACGGCGATTTCTTCAGCGAATACCGGATAGCGCTCGAAGGCTTGCCGTTGCGCTGGATCCTCGTCCGGGGGCAGGTCTATTCCGGCCCGGATGGCGCGCCGGAACGGGTGTCAGGGCTTGCGGTAGATGTCACCGAACGCAAGCAGATGGACGCAGATCTGGCAGGGGCGGCCTTAGCCCTGTCAGAAAGCGAGGCGAAATTCCGCGCCATCGCCGATTCAATGCCGCAGATGGTCTGGTCGACCCAGCCGAACGGGTTCCACGACTACTATAACGCCCGCTGGTATGAGTTTACGGGTGTCCCGGCAGGCTCGACCGACGGTGAAGGCTGGAACGCCATTTTTCATCCGGAAGACCAGCCGCGTGCCTGGGAAGTCTGGCGGCGCTCGCTGGAGACGGGCGAGCTTTACGAGATCGAATATCGCCTGCGTCGCCACGACGGCGTCTATCGCTGGACGCTAGGACGCGCCGCACCGATCCTGAACGAAGCTGGCGAGATCGTTCGGTGGTTCGGCACCTGCACGGACATCGACGACCTCAAGCGAATGGAACAGGGCAAGGAGCTCCTGAGCCAGGAGCTGAGCCACCGCATCAAGAATATCTTCGCCGTGGTCTCGGCGCTGATTGCCCTGTCGGCGCGGGAATATCCCGAAGCCAAGGGATTCGCCGCCGCTGTTCGCAACCGCATCGGCGCGCTGGCGAGGGCGCACGAGTTCGTAAGGCCGCACAGCGAGGTGTCGCGCCCGACAGTGGGCGGCATGACCCTGCACGCCTTCCTGGAAGCCCTGTTCAGGCCTTATGCGGATGATGCCGGTGCGCCCCGCGTCCTGATCGACGGTGATGACGCCCTGTTCGATGATCAGGCCGCGACCTCCGTCGCCCTGCTGTTCCACGAACTGGCCACTAACGCCGCCAAATACGGCGCCCTGTCGGAGGCCGGCGGTCGGGTGGTGCTGAATACCCGGCTGAATGGTGATCGCTTCATACTCACATGGACCGAGCGCGGCGGACCCGCAATGGCGGGCCCGCCGACGCGCGCGGGGTTCGGATCGTCACTGGCGACCGTTTCCGTCGAGGGACAACTGGCCGGAAAATTGGAACGGATCTGGGAGGCCGGCGGTTTGATCGTTACTGCGGACCTCCCCGCGACCGCGCTTTCTCGACGTATGGCGGCCGAAAAGCCGCGCTGACGTAACGCGTGTGAAACCTGCAAGGATGTCATGCGTTCAGGCGTTGGGCGTCGATCAAGCAAGCTGAAAGAATGACTGCGCGTATCCTGATCATTGAGGACGAAGCCCTCGTAGCCATGGAGCTCCGCTTCGTCCTGGAAGACCTCGGCTACGAGGTCGTTGGAAGCGCCGCCGATGCGCGTACCGCCCGGAATCTGGTTAAGGAAACGGAAGTCGATCTGGCATTGGTGGATATCCACCTGCAGGACGGCCCCACCGGCGTGGAACTGGGTCGCGACCTCGCTCAAACAGATGGCGTCACCGTTCTCTACATGACCGCCAACCCCGGGATGGTTCGCGGCGGCGTCTCCGGCGCCATCGGCGTTCTGTCCAAGCCGGCGGACGAGCGGGCGGTGCAGAAGGCCGTCGATTACGCCCTTCGCCGTCGCAACGGTGATCCCGTCGAATATGCCCCGCCGGAACTTCAGCTTTTTGCCTGAAAACACGCTAATCGCATCCCTTGTGGTTGCGGACCCGTTCGTGGGGCATAAGTCCAAAGCTCCCCCGAATTGGAGCTTCCCATGCAGAAACGCGCCCTCGGCAAGAGCGGTCTTGAGACCGCACCGCTGGTCTTCGGCGGCAACGTCTTCGGCTGGACGATCGACAGGAACCAGTCGTTCGATCTGCTCGACGCCTTTGTCGGCGCGGGCTTCAATGCCATCGACACGGCGGACGTCTACTCGCGTTGGGTTCCCGGAAACACCGGCGGCGAGAGCGAGAGCATCATTGGCGACTGGCTCAAGGCGCGGGGCCGGCGCGACGATGTCCTCATCCTGACAAAGGTCGGCTCGCCGATGGGCCAGAACGGGGACGACGACCGCAAGGATCTCTCGAAGCACTGGATCGCACGCGCGGTCGAGGCCAGCCTGAAAAGGCTGAAGACCGACTACATTGACCTCTATCAGTCGCACTGGATGGACCAGGTCACTCCGACGGAAGAAACCCTGC
>DASVTM010000481.1:0-1801 GCA_036387575.1 Brevundimonas sp. | reverse complement strand
GACCCGGTGACCAACGGCCACGCCGACATCATTCGCCGGGCGGTGAAGCTCGTCGACAAGCTGGTCATCGGCGTCGCGATCAACGCCGGCAAGGGGCCGATGTTCTCGCTCGAGGAACGCGTCGACATGCTCGTCGAGGCCACCGCGCCCTTGACGCAATATGCCGTCATCGAGGTTCGTCCGTTTGAGACCCTGCTCATGCACTTTGCACGCGAGGTCGGCGCGCAGATGATCGTCCGGGGCCTGCGAGCCGTGGCCGACTTCGAGTACGAATTCCAGATGACGGCCATGAACCAGCGCCTCAATCAGGACATCGAAACTGTGTTCCTGATGGCCGATCCGCGCCATCAGGCGATCGCCTCCCGTCTGGTCAAGGAGATCGCCCGTCTGGACGGGAATATCGAAAGCTTCGTCAGCCCCGCCGTTGCTGCGCACGTGCGGGATAGGGTCAAGAAACACGTATGAACTCGCGTCCGCTCTCCATTCTCGCCGCCGCCGTTGCTGGTGTGCTGATCACCGCTGGTCAGGCCGGCGCTCAGATTTTGTCCCCCACACCGCCGCAGGGACCAGCAGCGGCCGCGACGCCTTTGCCTCCTGCAGATGCGCCGGACTGGCGCATCGTTTCGCCCGACAACCTTCTGGTCATCGACACTTCCAAAGGTCGGATCCTCGTCGAGCTGGATTCCCGTGTCGCGCCGCAGAGCGTCGAGCGTATCCGCACCCTGACTGCACGCGGCTTTTATGACGGCCTCAAGTTCCACCGCGTGATTCGCGGCTTCATGGCCCAGACGGGCGATCCCCTCGGCACCGGCGCCGGTGGCAGCGACCTGCCGGACGTTCCGGGGGAGTTCACGTTCCGCCGTGGCCGCAACGCCGATTTCGCCATCGTGCCCAATGCAGGGGCCGGCGTTCACGCCATCCTCGGCGGCATGCCTCTGCTTACCCAGCCTGACGCCCAGATGTTCGTGACCGCTGACATGAAGGTCGATGCGAGCGGTATGTTCTGCCCGGGCATCGCCGGCATGGCCCGGTCGGGTGACCCAAACAGCGCCAACAGCCAGTTTTTCCTGATGAGCGGGGCCAACGCCAACCTGAACGGCGCCTACACCACCTTCGGCCGTATCGTGTCGGGCCTTGGTGTTGTCGCCGCCCTGAACGCCGGACCGGATTCGTCCGACGGCGCGGTCGGTCCGAACGCCGACGTAATGACCAAGGTGCAGCTCGCATCAGCCATTCCCGAAGGCCAGCGCCCGACGGCGAAGGTTCTGAATCCCACCAGCCCGGCCTTCGTCCAGCGTTACGAGGCGACCCGGGCGAAAGTGGGGAATGCGTTCAGCATCTGCGACGTGGAAACGCCATCCATCGTGACCGGCGGCTGACGGCATCAGGGGAGGGCGCGACATGATCAGAACCGCAACAGCAGGGGCCGTTCTGGCCATTCTGCTCGGCTCCGCAGCCTTGGCGCAGACCGCGCCCGAAGCTGCCCCTCCGCCGCCTCCGCCAGCCCCAGCTTCGGCTCCACCTTCCGAGTGGCGCACGGTTGCGCCCGAGAACCTGATGGTCATCAACACGACCAAGGGTCAGGTGCTGGTCGAGCTCGCGCCCGAGATCGCGCCCTTACACGTGGAGCGGATGCGGCTGCTGGCCCGTAACGGCTTCTTTGACAATCTGACTTGGCACAGGGTCATCGACCTGTTCATGGCCCAGACGGGAGACCCGCTCGGTACGGGCGACGGCCAGAGCGCCTATCCCGACATCAAGGCGGAGTTCACCTTCCGCCGTGGACCGGAGCTGCCGTTCG
>DASVTM010000480.1:0-1921 GCA_036387575.1 Brevundimonas sp. | reverse complement strand
TACCGCCCGCCGTCTGGTGCTGGAGCGTGGGTCGCCTGCCGGCCATGACCGGGCGATCATGCACGTCTCACAGCCGATCCTTGAGGTCTTCCGGCCCGCCGTACCGAACGGGTCGGCCATGATCGTCGCGCCCGGCGGCGGCTATGTCCGGCTGGCCATCGACAAGGAAGGCGCCGGAGCCGCGCGTCGCCTGAACGAAGCGGGGATCACCGCCTTCGTGCTCAACTATCGCCTGCCCGGCGACGGCTGGGCCGCAGGCTATGATGCGCCCTTGCAAGACATGCAGCGGGCCGTGCGTCTGGTCCGCGCCCGCGCCGCCGACTGGGCGTTGGACGCCCAACGGATCGGCGTCATGGGCTTCTCGGCCGGCGGGCACCTCGCGGCGGCCTCGCTGACCCGGTACGACGACAGCGTCTATGCGGCGGTCGACGCCACGGACCAGACCTCGGCGCGGCCCGACTTCGTCTGCCTCGGCTACGCCCTCATGAGCGTCGGATCGGGCGCGAACCAGTACCCCGGCCCCGACGCCGAGGCCCGTCAACCGTTGAACGAGCGGGTCCGGTCCGGCATGGCGCCGACGTTCCTCGTCCACGCCGCCGACGACCGCACTGTCCCCGTCGGCCATAGTCTGGCGATGTTCGCCGCACTCAAGGCCGCAGATGTCCCAGCCGAGATGCACATCTATCAGGAGGGTGGCCACGGCTTCGGCTTCACCCTCCCGGCTGACCGACCCGCATCGCATTGGCCGGACGCGTTCGAGGCTTGGGCGCGGCGGTCGGGCTTCCTCGGGTAGCGCCGCACTTTCTTCAAAGCCATCTCCGACACACCGATGTCATCGGTCGGCGGTTAATATGCGACCTCGGTGGTTAGCGAAGCGCGCGCGCCCGTGCTAGAAGCCCCGCCCTTCGCAGGACCGGCCTCGAACTCAATCTCGGCCGCCAGAGTTTTCAAGTCTTCAGGAGTGCGTTCAATGAGCAGGGTGCTGGTAATCGGTGCGGGCGGCGTGGGTTCGGTCGCGGTCCACAAGATGGCGATGAACGCCGACATCTTCTCGCATATCACCCTGGCGTCGCGCACGAAGTCCAAATGCGACGCCATCGCCGCCTCGGTGAAGGAGCGCACCGGCGTGACCATCGACACGGCGGCGATCGACGCGGACGACGTGGCCGCAACCACCGCCCTGATCAACGCCGTGAAGCCCGCCCTCGTGGTCAATCTGGCCCTGCCGTATCAGGATCTGAACATCATGGACGCCTGTCTGGCGGCCGGTGTGAACTATATGGACACAGCCAACTACGAGCCGCGCGACGAGGCCAAGTTCGAATACAAATGGCAGTGGGCCTATCAGGACCGCTTCAAGGACGCAGGTCTGATGGCTCTGCTGGGTTCGGGCTTCGATCCCGGCGTGACATCTGTGTTCACCACCTACACCAAGAAACACCTGCTCGACCGGATCGACACGCTCGACATTCTGGACTGCAACGGCGGCGATACCGGCCTGCCGTTCGCCACCAACTTCAATCCCGAGATCAACCTGCGCGAAGTCACTGCGCCGTCGCGTCACTGGGAAAACGGCCAGTGGATCGAGGGTCCGGCCCTGACCCACAAACAGGTTTTCGACTTCGATCAGGTCGGCCAGAAGAACATGTACCTCATGTACCATGAGGAGCTGGAATCGCTGGCGAAATTCTACCCGGAGATCAGCCGCATCCGCTTCTGGATGACGTTCGGCGACAGCTATCTGAAGCACCTCGAAGTGCTCGAGAACATCGGCATGACGTCGATCGAGCCGATGATGTTCCAGGGTCGCGAGATCATCCCGATCGAGTTCCTTAAGGCCCTGCTGCCCGAGCCATCGTCGCTGGGTCCCCTGACCAAGGGCAAGACCAACATCGGCACCATCGCCACCGGCCTGAAGGAC
>DASVTM010000479.1:0-9330 GCA_036387575.1 Brevundimonas sp. | reverse complement strand
TCTGGACGAACACGCCAACGATCTCGTGCCGGTGTCCGGCGGCGCCGGCGGCGTGGCGATGTCGGTCAACCCGGATGGCGCCGGCTATCGTCGCGCGGCCGAAACCTACTTCCCGTCCAACGGATCTCTGCTGATGGCCGTGGGCCTGATGGCGGCGGGGTGGGACGGCTCGACCGGTCATGCGCCCGGCTTCCCCAACGAAGGCTGGACCGTCCGTGTCGAAGGCCTGACGCCCGCGCCCTGACACATCAAAACACGAGGAACGCCCCCATGACGACCTCTCGCCGTACCGCCCTGAAGGCCCTGCTGGCCGCTCCCGCCGCAGGCGTGTTTGCGGGCGCCGTTCAGGCCCAGACCGCACCGATCGCAGCGCCCGTCGATGCGACAGCGACGGGCGCCCCGGTGTTTCCAGCCCCGAACACCGCCCCGCCGATCCATCAGGTCGGCGATAGCCCTCCCCCGTTTCCGACCTGGAGCGGCCCGGTTCCCACCGACTGGGTCGATCCCAAGACTGGCCACCGCATCGTGCGGCTGTCCGGCGACGAGGGCGGCAACAAGCTCTATTTCTATCGCAGCATGTTTACGCCCGAGGGCGACGTGCTGGTGTTCTCGTCGTCGGCAGGGATCATCAAGGTCGAACTCAGCAACGGGTTCCGCCGTTCTGTGCTGGTGGCCGAGACCAATGCCGACTTGCTGCTGACCGGTCGCAAGACCCGCACCGCCTACTACACCGTCTCGGAGCCGGGAGACGCTCCGCCGACCGATCGGCCCCGAATTCTATTTGCGGTGGACATCGACACGGGTGTGAAGCGCCGTCTTGCGCGCATCGAACAAGGGCAGTTCGGATCCGTCAATGCGGACGAAACCCTGATCGTCGGTACGGTCGCCTTTGGGGACACGCCGCTACAGCCGGGGGCGGCCGACCCGCGCAATCGCCGCCTCGATCAGGCCGAGTATTCGGCTGTGGGACCCGACGGCAAGCCGCTCAATTTCGCCAAGTCCAAGGGCGTGCGCATGTTGCAGCGTTGGGCCGCGCGCGTGCCGATGGAGCTGTTCGTCGTTGATCTGAAGACCGGCGAGCGGCGCGTCATCCATTCCGCCACCGACTGGCTGAACCACCCGCAGTTCTCCCCCACTGACCCCGACCGGATCATCTTCTCGCACGAGGGACCCTGGCACCGGGTTGACCGGATGTGGACCATCAAGGTCGACGGGACGGACCTGCGCAAGCTTCACCAGCGCACCATGAATTTCGAAATCTTCGGCCATGAGTGGTTCGCGCCCGACGGCAAGTCGGTGATGTATGACCTGCAGACCCCGCGCGGTCAGGTGTTCTGGGTCGCGTCGGTCGATCTGGAAACCGGCAAGCGGTTTTACCGCCGCGTCGAGCAGAACAGCTGGTCCGTCCACTTCAACAGCGCGCCTGATGGATCGTTCTTCGCCGGAGACGGCGGCGATGCGGACATGGTCGCCCATGCGCCGGACGGCAAATGGCTGGTCTTGTTGCACCCCGAACCCGTGATCGACGGCGATGTGGAGAGCGACAAGGACGACCTGATCTCGGTCGAGTATCTGCGCACGGAGCGGCTGGTGGATATGGGTCTGCACGACTACCGGCTCGAGCCCAACGTGACCTTCACACCCGACGGGAAATGGGTGCTGTTCGTCTCCAATATGCATGGCCGAAATCACGTCTATGCGGCGCAGGTCGCCAAGGCCTGAGCCCCAAGCCACGTCCTCGCCTCACCAAGATCAAGCCATCTTGTCGCTGCGAAAGTCTCGGTGTTGCAAAAAGCGAGAAGCTGTTGCAATAAGTGGAACGAACTCGCGTCCAACTACCGCGATACCATACCAACAAATGACACCGGTGCCACGCGCGTCGGTGCGGGGAGAGAAGACGATGAACCGACCACGCGACGCCAGAACCGCGACCGTCATGGGCGTTTCGGCCTCCGCTCTGCTCTTCGCGCTCGGCTCGGCCACGACCGTCGCCGCCCAGACCGCGCCTGTTGAGACCGCTCCGGCGCAGACCGATTCTGTCCAGACCACTCCCGACGACGATGCTGCGCAGGTAGGCGATATCGTCGTGACCGGCTTCCGCTCCAGCCTTCAGCGCGCTCTGAACATCAAGAAGAGCGAGGCCGGAGCCGTCGATGTCATCCTGGCGGAAGACATGGCTGATTTCCCCGACCAGAACCTCGCCGAAGCCATCCAGCGCCTGCCCGGCGTGACCATCGACCGCGTCAATGGCCAAGGCACGACCATTTCGGTCCGGGGCCTGGGCTCGGACTTCACCCGCACCCGCATCAACGGTCTTGAGGCTCAAGCGGCGCTGGGCGGCAATCGCAATCGCAGCTTCGACTTTTCGATGTTTGCATCGGAGCTGTTCAACAGCATCAAGGTGCGCAAGACCCAGTCCGCCGAGATCGAGGAAGGCTCGCTGGGCGCGACCGTCGATCTGCAGACCGGCCGACCGCTCGATTTCAGTGATAGCGGCTTCCAATCCGCCTTATCGGCTCAAGCCTCGTATAATGACCTGTCCGAGAAGACCATTCCACGGTTGGCCGGCCTGTTGAGCTGGTCCAATCCGGACAGGACCTTCGGCGCGCTGTTGTCGGTAGCCTATTCGGAGCGCTCACCGGTGCTCGGCAGCTTCAACTCGACGCGCTGGCAGTCGGGCAACGCCAATCCCACGCCCTTGCCTGGTCAGACCCGCCCGGCTGCATTTCCATATGCCTTTGGACAGAATTTTGGTGGCTGCATTCCCTGCACCACCACCGAGCAGCGTGACACGCTCCTGAACGCGTACTACCCGCGCATCCCCCGCTATACTCTCGGCCAGACGTTCGAGGACCGCCTGGGGATGACCGGCGCTCTGCAGTGGCGCCCGAGCGATCGGACCGAGGTCAACCTCGACCTGCTCTACTCGCGCTTCAACTCCGAGACGGAGAGCCCCAATCTCGAAGCCTGGTCGTTCAGCCGTAACGCCATCAACAATGTGATCGTGCGCGATTACGCGATCGATGCTTCGCGCAACGCCCTGTCTTACGGCGTGTTCGACAACATGATCGTGGCTGCGGAGAACGGATTCACCCGCAACGAAAGCACCTTCGCTCAAGTCTCGCTCAACGCCCGTCATGATTTCACGGATCGCCTGCACGGAACACTGAAGGTCGGGGTTAACCGCTCGGAAGCGCGTACGCCGATCAGCGAGGCCTATCGGTTCGAGGCGCCCGGCATCAATGGCTACACCTTCGACTTCCGTGACGACAGCCGCCAGCCGATGATCAACTACGGCTTCGACACGACCTCGGGTTCGCGTTTCGCGCTGACGAATGCGACGAAGAGCACCGGAGGCGGCAATTTCGAGAACGATGTCTTCGCCGGGGCGCTGTCCTACGACTGGACTGACCAGATCAGCTTCAAGGGCGGCGGCGAGCATCGGACCTACAGCTTCGAAACCTTCGGCCTGGCCCGCGCCAAGACCGTACCGACCGGCGCCGAGGCCTTGGCCGGCGTCGACAAGTGGGGCCGGGTGGTCAGCATCGACGGCTATGTCGATGCGCCCGCAGGTTCGACCCTGTCCTTCATCGTCCCAGACCTCGCCAAACTCGCCGCCTCGCTCAGCTTCTACAACGATCCGCTCGTCCCCAATCGCAGCGAGCGCGAAGTCGAAGAGACGGACAACGGCGTCTATCTCCAGTCCGACTTCAACACCATGGTGGGCGGTTGGACCGTGCGGGGCAACGTCGGCATCCGCTATGCGCAGACCGACATCACCGCCAAGGGCTGGCAGACCGTCTCTACGGGTGCGCCGCCCGTTATATCCTACAACTACGTCACGACCGAAAACAGCTACGACGACGTTCTGCCGTCGTTCAATCTGGCCTTTGAACCACGCGATAACGTCGTCCTGCGTCTTGGCGCTGCAAAGGTCATGTCGCGGCCGACCTTGGCCGACCTGACGCCCGGCGGCAGCGTGTCGCCGACGACTCTCACCGTCTCCTACGGTAATCCGCTGCTCGATCCGTTCCGCGCCACAAACTATGACGCGTCGATCGAATGGTATTTCCAGAAAGAGGGATTGCTCGCCCTTGCTGTGTTCCACAAGGACATCAGCAGCTTCATCACATCGGAAACCGTCAAACTTCCCTACGGCCAGTTGGGTCTGCCGCTTGAGCTGCTGCAAGGCGTGGCCGGACTTAACGCGAACACCGAGTTCCTGGTCACCCGCCGCCTGAACGGCCAAGGCGGGACGCTGGACGGCGTCGAACTGCAGTACCAGCAGCCGTTCACCTTCCTGCCGGGCGCGTGGTCGAACTTCGGCTTCATCGGCAACGTGACGTGGGTCACCTCGGACGTGAACTATGGGGCTACGGCGGGCAATAACCGCCTGACGGGCCAGTCCAAGAACACGGCCAACGCCACCCTTTACTACGAGACCGGCGGCTTCCAGGCCCGGGTTTCGGCGGCGTACCGCAGCCAGTATCTGGTGGCCTTCCCGGGGGCCAACGGCAACTCAGAAGAGGGTGTGAACGCCGCCACCAACATCGACGCGTCCATGTCCTACGACATCACGCCAAGCATGACGGTCTCGCTCGAAGGCATCAACCTGACCGACGAGTACACTGACCGCTATGTCGACGCGACCGACCGGGTCTCCGACTACCGTCATACCGGCCGCGAGGTCGCAGTAGGATTGCGCTGGAAATACTGAATCTTCCTCCCAAGGGATTCAGCGCATAACTCAGGCCCGGAGCGTCACCGCTCCGGGCCATTTTTTCGTCTGGCGATCAGCGGCTTGCGTCAGGCGACGCGGGAGCGAAGACCCGTCACCCCGGTGGAGTCCGTCACCTTCGGTCCCTTGCCGTCGAGCGTATCGATGTTGCAGTCGACAAAGCGCCAATCCTTGGCGTTTGCGATCGTCCCCGCATCCTGCACGTCCCAGTTCAGGCGCTCGAAGGTGAAATCCTCCAGCGGCGCTTCGGGATAGGCGGCGGCCTCGAAACCGACCTTGCCACCGACCGCGACGACGTCGGAAACCCGGACATTGTGGATGCGTGGGATGCCCTGCTCGCGCGGCACCGGGGTCGCCAGTGCTGTCCAGTAGTCGGGAATGTCGGTGACGCCAGCCGGGATCTGGGCGTAGCTGTATTCCGGGTACCAGTTGAGGTTCACGCGGAAGAGGGTGCGGACATCCTGCAGGTGGATGTCGCGCATGCGGATGTCGCTGATGACCCCGCCACGGGTATGTCCCGACTTGAAGAAGACGCCTAACGGGACCGGATATTCGATCCGCAGGCCCGTCACCTCGATGTTCTGGAAACCGCCCGAGGTTTCGCTGCCGAATGTCATGCCGGCCAGCGCATCGCGGACGATACAGTCCTTGATCACGACGTTGCGGCACGGCCGCGCGACCCGAAGACCGTCCCAGTCGCGGCCCGCCTTGATGCAGATGGCGTCGTCGTTGACCGAGAGGTCGCAGCGTTCGACCCGGACCCCATCGCAGGAGTCGATGTCGATGCCGTCCGTCGAAGGCCCGCGCCCGCCGATATTGTTGCGAATGACCAGATCAGAGACCGTGACCTGCCGGGAATAACAGACGTGGACGGTCCAGAAGCCGGATCGGGTCAGCTCCAAACCGGAGACCTCGATGTCGTCGGACTCATAGACGTGGATCAACCGGGGACGGCGGCAGTCATAATCTGCGGCCCAGCGGAGCTCGCGCGGGTCATAGTCGCGGCGCATCGCCCAATAGCTGTCCCAAAACACCTTGCCGTCGCCATCGATGACACCCTCGCCAGTGATCTTCGCATTCTTCTGGCGATAGACGTTCACCAGAGCCGCAGGCCAGGTCATCTCGACCCCGGCGACGCGGGTTCGGATCTCGGGATAGGCCGAGAGTTCGCGCGAACCCCGCAAGGTCGCGCCCTTGCCGATCTCCAGCGTCACGCCGGATTTCACGAACAGCGATCCGCTTAGATAAACGCCGGGCCGAAGCCGAACCACTCCGCCCCCGGCGCTTTCGGCGGCGTCGATGGCGGCCTGGATGGACCGGGTGTCGAGTGCCCGGCCATCCCCCACGGCCCCGTAGTCCGCAGCGTCGAACAATCGGCCCGTGACCTGCGCCATGGCGTGAGGCGCGACGGCCCCGGCAATGCCGACGAGGCCAAGCTGGATCAGGGTGCGACGGTGCATGGTGCGTCCTCCGGTTGGTTATGATTGTTCCGCCGAGCCTATTCGCAACAGGAGGCTTGGCCCACCTCAATATCCATTTTATGGTACTGAAATACACATAATGGAAATCACGGGACTGGCTTGTTGTCACCGTGACAGAGGAACGCGCATGGCCCGATATCCCCTCCAAGCCCTGACGGTCGCCGTCCTTCTGGTGTCGACGTCGCTCATATCACCCGCGTTGGCGCAGACGCCCCCCGTCGCAGGGGTCGAAGCCGCCTGGCTGACGCCACCGCCGCGTCCGGCGCTGGACTTCAAGCCGGATGCCCTCCCCTCACGCGCCGCCGTCATGCCCGCGCTCGACTACGTTGCAGCGTCGCAGATCGCCGACATGAGCCGCCGGCCCATCGCGCTGTCTACCGGCAGCAATCTGACCGAGATATCATCCAACTGGGTCGCGGCCACCTTTTACATCGGCGCTGCGCGTCTGGCTCGCGTCTCCGAAGACCCGGAAATCCTGCGCTTCCTGACCGCAGCGGCTGAGCACTACAACTACAGCCTCCGCGGCGCCCGGTCCGAGAAGCTGATGCTGAATGCCGACGAGGTAACGATTGGCGACCTCTACGAAGAACTCTACGCCCGACGAGGACAGCAGGGCACGCTGATGCCGCTGCAGCAACGGCTGGATTTCATGGTCCCCCATCTGGCACGCAGCGCGGACACGCCAGCGCTCGTCTGGTGGTGGTCGGACGCCCTCTATATGGCGCCGCCGGTGCTGGCGCGGATGACCACGATCACCGGTGATCCCAAATACCTGCGCGCCATGGACACCGAGTGGCGTCGCACCGCCGGGCGTCTCTGGAACCCCGAGGAGCGCCTGTTCCTGCGCGATGAACGCTTCAAGGATCGCCCATCCGGCAACGGCGAACTGATCTACTGGTCGCGCGGCAACGGCTGGGTCATGGGCGGCCTCGCCCGCGTCCTTGAGGAGATGCCCGCCGACTTCGCCAATCGCCCCTTCTATGTGGACATCTTCCAGAAGATGGCCGGACGGATCATGGAACTTCAACAGGCCGACGGTCTATGGCGCTCCAGCATGCTCGACCCGCAGGCGTTCCCCGAAGCAGAGACGTCGGGATCGGGCTTCTTCGTCTACGCCCTGGCGTGGGGGATCAACCACGGCCTGCTGGACCGCGAGATCACCCTGCCCCACGTCACGCGCGGCTGGGCGGCGTTGAACCGGCATGTCACTGCCGAGGGCCTGATCGGCGCCGCGCAAAAGACCGGCGACCAGCCTGTCTCGACCGCCGAGACGGACGTCGGACTCTATGCCACCGGGGCATATCTGCTGGCCGGGATCGAGGTCATGGACCTGAACGGCCCGGCTCAGTCCCTGCCCGAAGCGCCGCCCGTTCGCGACAGCGCCGCCGTGATAGCCGCGACCACGCCGACCCCGCCTGCCCCGGTTACCGTCGTCGGCGAGGAAGAAAAACAACGCCGCGCCGCCGAGATGACTGCGACACAGGCTCTGGCCTATGACCCCGCGACCTTGAACCGGCCATCGACCGTCGAGCCCCTCGCCCCGCCTTCGGCAGAGGACCAGCGCCCGCGCGCCGTCGCCCGCTTCGCGCCGGATCGTCTGGACGACCTGCTCTGGGAAAACGACCGCGTCGCCCACCGCATCTACGGCCCTGCGCTACAATCGCGCGAACCGCCGTCGGGATCGGGCGTCGACGTCTGGGCCAAACGCGTGCGCTGGCCCTTCATGGACCGCCAGCTGCGGTTCCCGAACTACCACACCGATCGCGGCGAGGGTCTGGACTACTACGACGTCGGACGCGGTCGAGGCGCTGGCGGTCTGGGTGTCTGGTATGACAACAAGCTTTGGACCTCGCGCAATTTCCAGACCTACGAAATCCTCAAGACCGGTGGCGACGAGGCGAAGTTCAAGGTCAACTACGCGCCGTGGCCTGTGGATGTGAGCCGCAGCGTCTCGGAAACCCGGACCTTCTCCCTGCCGCTAGGGTCCAACTTCACCCGGATGACCTCGACGATCCAGTCGGACCAGACCACGCCCCTCACCATCGCCATCGGTATTTCCAAGCGCCAGAACGATGCCGGTCGGGGCTATGTCACCAAGGACGCCGCCAACGGCCGCCTGATGTTCTGGGAGCCAAACGACTCGGCCCACGGCAGCCTCGGCATCGCCATCCTGGTCGATCCGGCCATGGTCCAGGGCTTCGCGGAGGACGGAGACAACTACATGATCCTGTTGCGTGTCACGCCGGGTCAGCCGTTCGTTTATTATATGGGATCGGCCTGGGACCACGGCCTCGACTTCGCCAGCCGTGAGGCTTGGGAAACATTCGCCGCCAGCCAGACACCGGATTTCGATCCCGGGCGTTAAACGACATCGCCCAGACCTGCATCCGCAGGTCCGGGCGAAAGCGGACGGTTTGCTTGGGTCCCACGCCAGCATTAATGACGACTACCCATGATGCTGACACGCGTTCTCTGCCGCCCCTGATCAAGGACGCTGACATGTCGTCTGACATTGCCGACCGGCTAGGGGCGGAAGCACCGAAAGTCGCTGCTTCATTGATTGGTGCAAGCCTCACCGTAGACGGCGTTGGCGGGATTATCGTGGAAACCGAAGCATACGCTGCTCTGGATCCTGCATCTCACAGTTTCAGGGGTCGAACGCCACGCAATGCTGCAATGTTCGGCCCCGTCGGGCGGACGTACGTCTACCGGATTTATGGCCTCCACTGGTGCCTGAATGTCGTTTGCGACGCCCATACTCCCGGCAGCGCCGTGCTGATCAGGGCGATCGAACCTCGCTGGGGTATGGACCGCATGGCGGACCGCCGCAGAACAGCAAAGCCAATGGACCTGTGCTCCGGCCCGGGACGGCTGTGCCAGGCGCTCGGAATCTCCGGATCGCTGAACGATCTCCCGATAAACGCGCCGCCATTCACCCTGGATTTCGGAGACGAGGCTCCGTTGGTGGTTGGCCCCCGCATCGGCATCCGCCATGGGGCAGAAACGCTGTGGCGATTTGGCAAAGCCGATTCACGCTTCCTCAGTCGACCCTTCCCCTGAGCAAAGGCCGGCCACTATCCCCTGCAAGGTCCATCACGACCGTCGCTCAAC